>JBDQHL010000030.1:0-18414 GCA_040264895.1 Bacteroidota bacterium | reverse complement strand
GACTTTTATGTGTACGATTTACATATAAATCCTAATTCAGAAAAAACAAGTAACAATTAATTTAAAAAGTTCAAGGTGAAAAATGTCATTACTAAAACAAAAACTATCTCAGGTTTTACCACCTCAAATAAAGGAAATTAAAGAATTTGTAAAAGCAAATGCAGATGCTAAAGTCTCTGATGTAACATTGGCTCAGGCCTATGGTGGAATCAGAGGTGTTAAAGCTACTGTTTGTGATACTTCGGAAGTTCCTCCAACAAAAGGTTTGGTTATAAGAGGTAGAGAGTTGGGTGAGTTAACTGACAAATTGCCTGAAGAAATATTATGGTTACTATTAACTGGTGAGTTACCAAACTCTGATGAATTAGCTGATTTGCAACAAGATTTGCAATCACGCCAAGAAGTTCCGACTTATGTTTGGAATGTATTGAACGAAATGCCGTCTGATTCTCACCCAATGGCTATGTTCAACTCTGCAATTTTAGTAATGCAAAGAGAATCAAAATTCGCTAAAAACTATAATAACATTAAGAAATCTGAATATTGGGAATACACTTTAGAAGACTCTTTGGACATAATCGCTAAGCTTCCAGCTATCGCTGCTTATGTATATAGAAAGAGATTTGACAAAGGTGACAGAATAGAGCCAAAAACTGGTGCTGACTTAGGCGAGAACTACGCGCACATGTTAGGTCTAAATGACGAGAAAGGCAACTTTGCTAACCTAATGAGATTGTACTTAACATTGCACTCGGATCACGAAGGTGGTAATGTGTCGGCATTCTCAGCTGCTACAGTAAATTCAGCATTGTCTGATATGTACTACTCACTTTCTGCTGGTTTGAATGGATTGGCTGGCCCACTTCACGGATTAGCTAACCAACAATGTTTGAAATGGGTATTGGAAACAATGGATAAATTCGATGGTGTTCCATCGGAAGAACAAATTGAAAAATACACTTGGGAAACATTAGATGCTGGTAAATTAATACCTGGATATGGCCACGCTGTACTTAGAGTAACTGACCCACGTTTCACTGCATTCCACAAATTTGGTGTTGAAAATTGCTCAGAAGATCCAGTTTTCCAAACTGTGGATAGAGTATTCAAAATAGTACCAAAAGTATTAGACCAAGTTGAAAAAATCAGTAACCCATGGCCAAACGTAGATGCTGGCTCTGGTTCATTACTATACCACTTCGGTCTTAAAGAATTTGAATATTACACAGTATTGTTCTCTGTTTCTCGTGCTATCGGTATCAGCTCACAAGCAGTAATTGCAAGAGCTTACGGTCTACCAATAACAAGACCAAAATCATTACCTACAGCTAAATTTAAAGAAATGGTAAATGGTTAATAACTGAAAATTTGAATGAAAAAGGCGGCGTAATAGCCGCTTTTTTTTGGACGCATTAAATCAAAAAACATAAAAATTATTAAATTATATACGGAGAAAGAATGAAAGTAACAGTTGTAGGAGCAGGTGCAGTAGGTGCAAGTTGTGCTGAATACATAGCAATCAAAAACTTCGCTTCAGAAGTTGTATTAGTTGATATAAAAGAGGGCTACGCAGAGGGGAAAGCAATGGACCTAATGCAAACGGCTTCATTGAACGGATTTGATACAAAGATAACAGGAAGTACTAATGATCACAGCACAACAGCTGGAACCGACGTTGCAGTTATCACAAGTGGTATTCCTCGTAAGCCAGGTATGACTAGAGAAGAGCTTATTGGAATCAACGCAGGTATCGTAAAAGAAGTATCTGGTAATATACTAAAACACTCTCCAGAAGCAATTATCATAGTAGTAAGTAACCCAATGGATACTATGACTTACTTAGTACACAAAGCAACTGACATCCCTAAGAATAGAATCATAGGTATGGGTGGAGCTTTGGATAGTGCAAGATTCAAATACAGATTAAGTAGCGCTTTAGATTGCCCAGCTTCTGATGTAGAAGGTATGGTAATCGGTGGACACAGCGACAAAGGTATGGTTCCACTAATCAGTAAAGCAGTAAGAAATAGCATTCCTGTTTCTGAATTACTAAGCGACGAAAAGCAAAACTGGGTAGTAGAAGAGACTAAAGTTGGTGGTGCAACACTAACTGGTTTACTTGGTACAAGTGCTTGGTACGCACCAGGTGCAGCAGTATCTGAGTTAGTAAGAGCAATCGCTCAAGACTCTAAGAAAATGTTCCCTTGCTCTGCTTTGTTAGAAGGCGAGTACGGGCTGAATGATTTATCAATCGGTGTGCCTTGTATTCTTGGTAAAAATGGTATAGAATCTATTGCAGAAATAGAACTGACTGAAGCAGAGAAAAACAAGCTATCTGAAAGTGCAGAAGCTGTGAAGAAGACTAATGGTCTTTTGGACTCAGTTCTGTAAATCAGAGTTCAGTTAAGAAATAGAAAAACCTGCATCAGTTAGTTTTGGTGCAGGTTTTTTTTAATCTTTAAGTGTTCTAATTCCAACTAAGGCATTTCACTGTAAACTACATCATTGTTTACTTCTACCTTTGCTAAGTGTCTATTATCTATAAGAGAGTGAAGCAGTTGATTATGCTCAATGAAGGTTAGTGAAATATCGGTATTCAAGTATTCTTTTTTCAGCTCATTGATATCTAATCCGTTTTCTAATCCACGGTTGTCATAGTAAGAAATATCATCACATTCTAATTTGAAAACTACATTTTTTACACCTGCTTCTTGTATATTTACTACTTTTCCTTTCACGGTTATAGTATTTTCGGCAGTTGCGTTTGGCACTCTTAGTTACCACAATAGTATTCCGCCACCGACTAATAGACCAAGAATTGATAATATAAATTTATACATTCGAGCTTCTAAATAATTATTTCTTCTCTACTTTAACTGCAGTGCCATAGACTAACAACTCAGCCATACCTTGGCCAATAGCACTAGTTGCAAATCTAACATTCACAATTGCATTAGCACCCATTTGTCTTGCATCATTACACATTCTGTCTAGAACTTGTTCGCGAGCTTCAGTTAACATTTGGGTGTAACTACCAACTTCACCACCAACTATATTTCTTATTCCAGCCATAAGATCACGACCGATGTGCTTTGTCTTAACTATATTACCACGAACTAAACCGTGTGTTTCTACTATTTCAAATCCCGGTACTGTTGGCGTGTTTGACATGTGCATATTAACTCCTGTTAAAAAATAATAAAATCTGAATTGTTGTAAATATACGGTTAAATATATTTGAAAGTTTCTACAACTTGTGCTATTTATCAGCTTGTAGACTATCTATAAAGCTAGTTATCTCTTTCGCAGTCTCTCGGGCGGTCTTTCCAACTCCATATATAGTTGCCGAGGCATAGCCAGTCCAATTTCCATAGCCTAATAACCACAAGCCGGGAACTTCAACTGATTGTGTGCCTTTCGTTCTTATTCTACCATTTTTAACAATGTTCAATGACTTGAGATGTTCCAAATTTGCTTTGAAGCCTGTGCACCATACTACTGTGTCAAAGACTTCTTTTTCACCATCATTCCACACCACGCCATCACTATAAAACTCCTTAAAAGGTCTAACTGATTTCAAGTCACCCCTCTTTTCTGCATCTCTTACAGATTCTACCATAACTATATCGCTCAAACTAGCTTTTCGCTGCTCTGTTTTCTCACCTTTTAACATTTGCTGATACTTTGCAGTTGCTTGGTTGAATAAATATCTACCATCAATCTCTTTTGGAAGAAAATTTGGCTCCTCCAATGTTACCCATTTTGCTTCAGCAACTAATGATATCTCTGCTAGTACCTGCGCACCAGAATTGCCCCCACCAATAATTAAAACTTTTTGTCCTGCAAAGCTCAATGGCGTTCTATAATCCACAGAGTGAACTTGCTCACCAGTGAACTCAACCTGATTAGGATATTCTGGTATATATGGACATTGGGCAGTACCAGTTGCACTAACTACAGTAGTAGCTCTATATTTATCCTTGTCAGTTTCAATTTCAAATATATTTCCACTTTTGACTATACTCTTAACTTTCACTGGTCTCACTATAGGCACTTCATACTTCTTGTCATACTCATTTAGGTAATCAATAAACTCATCTTTCGTAGGGTATTCATTCTCAGATTTGGGCATTCTCCACCCAGAAAGCGAACAAAATTCGGAAGGAGAGAATAGTTTAAGTCCTTCCCAAGTTCTATTCCATGAACCACCTGGTAACTTAGAGTCATCTAGAATTAGATAATCTGATTTAGCTCTCCGAAGAAAGTAAGCCATAGAAAGACCGGCCTGTCCCCCACCAATGATTATAGTATCGTAAATCTTATTCTGCATTTTTTTAATTTTTAATCAATAAATTACACTTAGAATATTCTTTATATATTGTTTAGTAACTTTGTATTCAAATATAAACCAAAAAATCAATAGACCCAATGCATCTACCAATTTTACAAGATATACTAATACTATTAGGTTTCTCAGTTGTCATTGTATTTCTGTTACAGAGATTAAAGCTGCCATCGATCTTAGGTTTCTTAGTCACTGGTATAATAATTGGTCCATTTGGACTCAGCTTAGTTAACAATGTAGAGCAAATAGAGATAATCTCAGAGATTGGGGTTATTCTACTTTTATTTGTAATTGGTATGGAGCTTTCTCTTAAGCAGCTCTCATCAATAAAGAAAACTGTTTTTATAAGTGGCTCCTTGCAAGTAGGGCTCACGGTAATTGTATCAGGGTTAACTTACTATTTATTGGGATATAGTTGGAATGAATCAGTCTTTGTAGGGTTCTTATTTTCTCTTTCCAGTACTGCCATTGTTCTAAAAGTCTTTCAAGATAGAAATGAGATTAATACTCCCCAAGGTAGAAATGCACTTGCTATTCTAATATTCCAGGATATAATAGTAGTACCTATGATGCTATTCACACCAATAATTGCAGGTCAATCTGACAATGTTACAATGAGTGTATTAAGCTTACTACTAAAAACAGGAATAGTAATAGCAATAACAATAGTAAGCGCTAGATACATAGTACCAAAGTTAATGCATTCAGTTGCCAAAACTAGAAGTAAAGAATTGTTTTTAATGACTACAATTGCAATCTGTTTTGTAGTTGCATTCTTAACATCCGAAGCTGGATTATCTCTCGCATTGGGGGCATTTTTAGCTGGGCTAATTATTTCAGAATCTGAATACAGTCATCAGGCAACAAGTATAATACTGCCCTTCAGAGAGCTCTTTACAAGTTTTTTCTTCATCTCTGTAGGTATGCTTTTAGATATTGAATTCTTCCTAGCAAATGCTTCAGTTATTTTACTAATAGTACTTGCGGTATTAATTGTAAAATCCGCTCTCGGAAGTATAGCAGTAGCTGTTTTGAAATATACACCAAGAACAATACTAATCACTGGTCTCTCATTATTTCAAGTGGGTGAATTTGCATTTATCTTATCAAAGGTAGGTATAGAATACGGTTTACTGTCTGCAGAAACAAATCAGTACTTTTTGGCAGTTTCGATTGTCTCTATGTTGTTAACACCATTTGTAATTATGTTTGCTGAAGATATAGCAGATAAATTCCTAGCAACAAAGGTTGCTAAAGCTATAACTCCTAAAATAAAAGAACCAAAAGAAGATAACGATGATATTACAACCGAGCATCTAGACGATCACTTAGTTATAATTGGTTATGGAATTAATGGGTCGAACTTAGCTAAAGCAGCACACTATAGCAATATCCCTTATATAGCTATTGAGCTCAACGCTGACACTGTAATTAGAGAGAAAAAGAATGGAATACCAATTATTTTTGGTGATGCAGCAGAACCACACATTCTTGAAACTGTAAATCTTAAAAAAGCCCGTGCTGCAGTGATAGCTATCTCTGACCCAGACGCTACTAAAGCAATTACTACTAATATTCGTGAGTTCTCGTCATCTATATACACCATAGTTCGTACTCGATATGTTAAAGAAACAAGTGAACTATTGGCATTGGGAGCTGATGAAGTAATTCCCGAAGAATTCGAAACTTCAGTTGAGATATTCTCAAGAGTACTACATAATTTCTTAGTTCCTGAAGATGAGATTATGCGTTTTGTAGATATAGTAAGGTCAGATAATTACGATATCTTCCAGAATACTAAAGAGCTACCTAAAACATATAGACCTACAAGACACCCAGATTTCAACATTACATCACTGAGAGTTATTAAAGATAGTGGTAAACTAATAGGTAAATCTATTGCTGACTCGAACTTAAGGGCAGACTATGGAGTTAATTTACTCGCCATTAGCCGAGACGAAGAGCTATTGGAAAATATAACACCTGAAGAAAAAATAATATGCAGGGATATTCTTTATGTTTCAGGTAAACAAGAAGATATTGAGAATTTCAATAAGCAGATAACTTAGATTCAGAATTTATAAAGTTTAACTACCCAACTTAACCTTGAACAGTTTGGGCCACAGCTTACCCGTTAGGTAGAATACATCTTCAGATTTGTCGTAGGCAATGCCGTTGAGTAAGTCAATAGCAGGGTTGTAAATTACTCTTTCTATTAGTTCGGACATATTGTAGGCAGCGACTACGTTGCCAGTCTTTATATCAATTTTTACTATCTCGGCACGTTGCCACACATTGGCAAACAGATAGCCCTCTATGTATTCCAACTCGTTGAGATATTCTAATTTGTTGCCGTTTATTTTTACGCTGATAGTTGACTCTATGCTAAAGTTGGTCGGGTTGATTACCTTAATCACCGAGCTTCCGTCGGTCATGTATAGCTTTTCGCCATCTGTTTCTATACCCCATCCCTGACCGAGGTAGCCATATTCTTCGACTAACTCAAATGTCTTTTGGTCAAACACCAAGCACTTACCAGAAGTGTAAGTAAGCATATAAATCTTGCCGTTTAGAAGTGCTATCCCTTCCGAGAATATGCTTCTTCCCATTTGTTTCGATTGCTGTATTTCTCCACCTGGCGTGTAACTTACCAAACGAGATTGCCCACGCATTCCACCACTTTCATATAGCTGTCCATCGTGAAAGAGTAAACCTTGCGTGAAAAGCGTGCTGTCGTGGGGTAGCACTTCCACTATCTCATAGCCAGGATATTTTACCGCTGCAGGAGTCGGTTTTGGCTTCGGCTGAGCAGTGTCTTCCGTCGTCTTTTCTTGGCTGCTACACGAGAAACCGAAGAGCAAAACCACGGAAGATAATGCCAATATTCTAATCAAGTTTTTCAATAGAATTTGCTATTGTTTTTGTTCATTTTGTTGATCAAAAAGTTAGTACGGTATCTGTCTTCGCCGTAGCTTTCTTGTAGCCTTTCTAAAGTATTAACTACATTATTAATGCCTAACTCATCAGACCAATGGAGCAATCCTTTCGGATAGTTTACACCCTTTGTCATTGCTAATTCTACATCGTCAGCAGTAGCTACGTTCATGTGTACTGCATCAGCTGCTTCGTTAATAAGCATTGCTAATATTCTCTCGAATATTTGTTTGCCTAACTTTTCGTCTTTTTTTGGCTCTGGTTTCACTGCACCATCACGGTAATCGTAGAATCCACGTCCTGACTTTCTTCCTAAGAATCCTGCCTCTACTAATCGCTTTTGGCATAGTGCCGGTTTGAATCTTGGATCGTAATAGAACTGCTCGAATACTGTTTCCGTTACTGCATAGTTCACATCGTGACCGATATAGTCAGTTAGTTCAAATGGCCCCATGCGGAAGGCACCAATCTCTTTCATTGCCCAGTCGATAGTGGGTATGTCGGCAATTCCTTCTTCGTATATTCTCATTGCTTCGCCATAGAAAGGACGAGCAACACGGTTGACTATAAAGCCAGGTGTGTCCTTTGCTATTACGGTTACTTTCTTCCAATCGTCAATCAACTTGCGAGATGATTTTGTTACTTCATCAGCAGTGATGAACGAAGGAATAATCTCCACCAATGGCATTAGCGGTGCGGGATTGAAGAAGTGAATACCCAAGAAATTCTCTGGGTTTTGCAATGCACCAGCAATAGATGCAATGGATAGCGACGAGGTGTTGGAAGCCAATATAGTACCGTCAGCCGTCAACTTTTCTAACTCCACGAATACCTTTTTCTTGATGTCTAGATTTTCTACTATTGCCTCTACAACTAAGTTGCAATCCTTAACATCGCCCAAAGTATTTGTGAATTGGATATTACCAAGAATATCATTCATCTTGTCTTCTGTTATTCTTTCTTTTTCTACTAACCGGTTCAGTATCTTGTTTAGCGATGCCTTTGCACTAGCTATTGCCTCTTCGTGCACATCGTAAAGCACTACTTTGTGTCCTTCGGTAGCAGCTATTTGTGCTATACCGCGGCCCATAGTTCCCGAGCCGATTACTCCAATGATTGAATTGTTGTCTAACATAATTATTTACTCGATTTATTCTTCAAGAAATTATAAAGCAAACGAACGCCAACACCAGTACCACCCTTAGTTCTGTAAGCACTCGGCGCGTCGATAAACGCTGGACCTGCAATGTCTAAGTGTACATAAGGATAGTCCGTGAATTGCTCCAAGAATTTACCTGCAGTTATAGCTCCAGCTTCTCTGCCACCAATGTTCTTACAATCTGCAATGTCCGATTTCAGCAGTTCAGAATAGTCATCCCAGAATGGAAATTGTGCTATTCTTTCGAAAACTGTATCGCCAGATTTTTTCAGCTCAGAGAACTCTTCATCAGCAGCATTACCCATAGCTACTACGCCTTGTTGACCAATTGCAACAGCCGCTGCACCGGTCAAGGTAGCGAGGTCAATCACTAATTCTGGTTCATATTGCTTTGCATAGTGAAGTGCGTCTGCTAATATCATACGTCCCTCAGCATCAGTGTTAAGCACCTCTACAGTCAGTCCACTCATCATTTTGATTACATCACCAGGAGCATAAGCTAAGCCATCTGGTCTGTTTTCAGTAGCGGGAACAAGCCCAACTATGTGAAGTGGTAATTTGTTCGAAGCAACCGAAGCCATAGCTCCAACTACTGCGGCAGCTCCACCCATGTCAGCTTTCATCGAGTCCATAGACCCTTTTGTTGACTTCAAACTAAGTCCACCAGTGTCATACACAACACCCTTACCAACTAATACTATTGGCTTGCTGTTCACAGCGTTCTCTGGCTTCCATTCCATAATGTTGAACGTCGGTGGGTTAGGAGTACCGAGGTTTACTGCAAGCAATCCGCCCATACCAAGCTCTTCAATCTTTGCTTTGTCGAAGTACTCAAACGAGAATCCTGCCTTCTTACTAATTCTACCAATTTCGCTCGAAAGCTCTTCGGCAGTCAAGTAAGACAATGGTTCGTTAACCAATGTTCTCGCTTCGTAAACGCTGTCTGTTACGTTGCGTAGTTCGTCCAATTGTTCTTCGCTTATATCAGCAAATACGCATACTTTTTCAAATGTATTCTTTCTGTTGTCTGCATCTTTAAAGTACTTTAAGAATTGATAATTACCAAGAACTAATCCTTCTACATAGGCCAAAGCGTAGTCATTGCTGTCGCATTTATTTACAACACAAGCACTCTTCTGCTTAGTTGAATTAAGTGCTGTTACAGTTTTGAAAGCTGCTTTTCTTGCTTCTTCCAACACTAAATGAGGCTCATCTTTCTTAGCTTTCTTTTCTACAATAATTATCTTTTCGCCACTGTTCAAAGTAGCTGAATTGTTCTCTTCAAACTGTGCTTTAACATATTCTAATTGCGATTCACTAAGCTCTGCTTTTACATCATCAGCACTATTCACCAAGTATATTGATGGCTTATTTGAGTATGGTTCATCTACTTTCTTAATTTCTATTTTCATCTTACTCATATCTATTTTCCTTTAAAATTTGGTTTTCTTTTCTCTAAAAATGCGCTTACACCTTCGTTATAATCATAACTTTCACTTGCTTCTTTTTGCAGTTTCTGCTCCAAGTTTAGCTGCTCATCGAAGGAGTTACTCATCGATTCGTTCAATGATCTTTTGGTCAAACCAATGCCCTTAGTAGGCATTAGTGCTAACTTCTGAGCTAACTCAGTTGTGTTTTCCATCAACTTTTCAGCAGGAGCTACATCGTAAATCAAGCCCAGTTCTCTGGCTCTGTCAGCAGTCACTCTGTCACCAGTCATCATAAGTGCGGCTGCGTTTTGCATACCAATCATACGTGGTAGATAAAAAGTGCCACCAGTATCAGGAATAAGCCCAATAGCAGCAAATGATTGAATAAACTTAGCATCCGAAGAGGCAATAGTAATATCGCAAGCAAATGCAATATTGGCACCAGCACCAGCTGCCACACCATTGACAGCACATACGATTGGCTTTTCTATACCACGCAATAGCTTAACTATTGGGTTGTATTGCTTTTCTATTATGTCCTCAATCTCATAAGCATCATCTCCCACTGCTTCCGATAGGTCTTGCCCAGCACAAAAGCCACGCCCAGCACCAGTCAGCAATATAGCACGTACGCAGTCATCGCCCTCTGCTTGTTTCAAGGCGGAGATTAGTTCGAGCGACATAGCTCGGTTAAAGCTGTTGAGTTTATCAGGTCGGTTTAGTGTGATTTTAGCCACATCACTTTGAATTTCGAAGAGTATATTTTCCATATAATTGTATTCGCATTTGGTTCATTCAAACAATATACGAATTAGAAGCGTGAAAATTATACAGTTAATGATATATAAAATTAAGTAACTACTTACTCTACTCTTTCACAAACTTACCAACAACTTTGCCATTGATGTCCTTTAGCAGATAGATACCTGTCGTGAGATTTGATATATCTACTTGGTCACTTTCTACGGCAGTAACTCCCATTTGCTTTCCAGTTATGTCAAAGATATAGATTAACTCTTCTGCATAGCCACTTAAATTTATAGAGTTTGTCGCTGGATTGGGATAGATAATTTGTGGCTGCTCGTTGGTTTCGATTACGCTTGTTTGTTTTGGTGGGATAGAGTAGCCACTAACAGTCAAGCTATGCTCTCTTTTATATGCTCCTTCAGTAAGTCTATATTTAAATTTTATTACTTCTTCAATTCTACCGGTATCATTAGGAGTGAAGAGAATAGGTATTTCAACTGAAGTATTAGGTGTTAGTACCGTATCTATAGAAACACTAAAATTAGAACCGTTTCCCTTTTCTATAGTTAAAATTACATCTGATGATGTAATATTTTTTGATTCAATGTATACAACATCACTTGTATCGTATTGTTTTGTCTCGTCAAAATCAATTTGGTTATAATCAAACCACAATGCATAATTAGTGACATCAACACCAATTGTAAGTAGTTTCCCGTCACCAACGAGTGGCTGAATTGGTTTCGAAAAATAAAGTGTTTGGTATTGCACTCCTCTTATATCTGTATAATTTCTAATTCTAATATCTGCACATTCTCCTGGCTCTAAATATTCACCGTCATGAATAACTTCTCTTATCTGATTACCACGCCCATTTATAGAAGCAAAATAGTAGTTTTCTATTTTTCCTGCGATACTACCTTCATTGCAAAAGATATTAGTTACAATAGTATTTAAATCTAAAGCTACAAATTTGAGACCTAACCAAACTGTATCTTGAGTAAATTTAGGTTGACTTGTCTCTACGCTAAACTTTTCAGAAAACTCTGGCAAAACTATAGGCGACACCGTATAATTCTGAAAAGTTAGCTCACCAGGTTTGTTCTTACCAACCACAATCATTGCGTGGTCTTTAGTTTCGATCATTGACTTAGGATTATAGATTCCTTCACTCAAATTTCTATACCATATTATCTTTGAGCTAGTGTCTATTTCTAAAACACTTCCTCCCAAAGATTGAGTTATATTGCCCCTACTGTTTTCAAATTGTTTACGATTATATAGAGCATGACCCTTTGTATATTGTTTAATGAATTCTATATTTTTATTTTTATCAATCTTTATAGCCCAATATGTATGAGGATTGCTATTTATATAATCATTTGCCCAATTTGACGATTGGAAGAATAGTAAAATACTACCATCTTTTACCACACTCATATTCCCATATCAGTTCAGCTTCTGTTGTGTACTTTGAAACATAGAAATTAGTTTGATCTTTCTCTGTATTCTCTGAATATTCTCTTTTGTACCCAACTAATATCATATTACTATCACTAGTATTTACAAGATTGATCGGCTCTATGTGTTTCATAACTGGTTCTGGTGTACGTGTCCATTCGTGTTTTAGGAATCGGGTATCTTCATCAATATATGGCTCTACTTTCCACTGACAGCTATCGCAATTCATATCACTAATTTCCCACTGATAAGTATTGCCAATTACACTATCGCTCGTTAGCCACCAATTGAACCCATTGGGAGAAAGAGAAAGTTTATATCTATCATAATCTGGCAGTTTTTGCCACTTTACTTCAGTCTCATGCCCATAAAAGAAGTGATCAAATTAGTTGGGGTGATGAATTTATTTACTTTAACAGTATCGAAAGTGCTGTGGTCTTGACCTAACAGCAGAGTTGGAATTATAAATATAAATAGTAGTAATTTCATAGTTTTTCGATTTTAACAATAATGTCCTCTACATATAGACACATGAACAGGAAAAACATCTCCGAGATAAGAAATTTTCTTGCTAAATTTAGTTATAACTCATTATAAAAAGCTTCAACTTTTTTAGCTAAGCTCTCCCAAGACTGGTCTTTTAGTGCTTGGTCAATATTTGCTACATAATCAGTGTCAGAACTAAAGTAGTCTTTTATAGCATTTGTAAAGAGGTTTTTGTCAGCTTTCTCGACTACTAAACCCGCATTCCAAGGGGCAACCATCTCTTTCAGTCCACCAACATCGCTGACAATTACTGGAATATGGAAGTTGTACGATATACCCACTATTCCCGATTGAGTCGCAGTCCTATACGGCAGCACACACACATCTGATGCCGAAAAGCAGATAGCAGCTTCATCCTCGGTGGTGTATTTTATTAGCTTTGTTACTCTATTCGAATCTACATCGGCAAGCATTTGCTCATACTTATCAAATCCAGAATAAGACTCACCTGCTATTATTAGGTGATAGCTATCATCGAGCGATTTGAATGACTCTATCAGAACATCTAATCCCTTGTAGTCACGAATAAATCCGAAGAAAATCAGCACCTTCTTATCTGGTGCTATACCCAACTTTTGTCTTGCTTCTTGCTTATCTATAGTCTCACCAAAGTGGTCGTAAGGTGGATGATAACCCATTATATATTTTGCATCTGGTTTCAAAGTAAGTAGATCATCCTTTACAGATTCTGCCATTGCAATAAAGCCATCGTTCCTGTTCAGATAGTATTTTGTTAGTGCTTCATCACCTATTCTGTGCTCATGTGGAATCACATTACCCAGAACTGAAATCGCCTTTACTCCATCTTTCCTTAGCTTACCAGTTACATAGCCCACAGAAGGAGCGAGAAACGGCAGCCATAACTTGCTCATAACCAAATCTGGTTCGAACTTTGCTATTTCTTTGTATGTTGATTGCCAACTAATTGGGTTTACAGAGTTGAGTGTGCGATTGGTCTCTATTACTATTGCTTTGTCATCTTTGTTTACATATTGGCTTTTACCTGGGAACAAAAGCTTTGGGTACTGCAGCTTATAGTTGAATGCCTTAACCTCGTGGTGTTCGGACAATGCTCTATATAATGATCCGTTGAACTGAGCTATACCACCTTTGTAAGGATAAAATGTAGATAGATACGCGATTTTCATAGAATAATTTTTAAATTGCACTATTGTAAAACATTAAGATAGTCAATCAGCTAAACATTTATGACAAATATAAGAGAAATTGTCAATAAGGACGAAAAACTAACAGACCAAGACAAGTATTATTGGAACTATATGTTTGACTTAGGTCATGATTTTATTGTCCCTTACTTAAGTGATAAAGGTTTGTTCACCAAAGGTAACAGAGTAGCAGAATTAGGGAGTGCCGAAGGTGGTGTGCTTGCTGCATTCATGGAAGCAGGCGCAACCAAGGGTCTTGGAACTGACATTGCTCAAGTTAGATTAGACAAAGGAAGCTACATAGCTGAGTTGGGTGACTTAGATTTGCAATATACAACACACGATATAGTTACTCAGCAACCACCAGCTGAATGGCAAAGCGAGTTTGACTTGGTGCTATTGCGTGACGTAATTGAGCATCTGGATGACCCCTCTGCTGCACTATCAAACATAAAAATGATAATGAAAGATAACGGGAAACTATTCGTTACTTTCCCTCCATTCCACTCTCCTTATGGTGGACATCAACATACTGTGAAAAGTACTGGAGGTAAGTTTCCTTACACTCATCTATTTTCTAAAAAGACTTTCAATAAGTTTATTGAAAAAGGAGTGCAAGCAGATATAGAAGAAGCAAACAGAATACACCGTATTCGATTGACTATACCTAAGTTCGAACAAGCTGCAAAAGACGCAGGACTGAAAATTGTAGAGAAGGAATTCTACTTTCTACGACCTGTTTTCAAAATGAAATTTGGACTACCGAGCTTAAAAATAAACGGCTTAGCTAAGATTCCATTTATTCGAAAATATTTCACTTTGGAAGCTTCTTATATCTTAGAAAGAGGTTAGATTTACCCTTCATTTACCTCTTTTTATTAGATCTAAATCTCATATTTAGCAATTCGATGATAAATGAGAATAGAACTGCAAAATAGATATATCCTTTTGGTATATCAAAGTGGAATGCCTCTAGTATTAGCATAAACCCTATCAGAATTAAGAATGAGAGAGCAAGCAGTTGTAATGAAGGATGGTCATTGATAAATTCACTAATAGAGTTTGCAAAAACCATCATAACAATAAGTGATATAACTACTGCAATTACCATGATTATCAATTGGTCTGATAAACCAACTGCAGTCAATATTGAATCAAACGAGAAAACTATATCAAGCATAACTATCTGGAATATAGCATTACCCATACTGATTAATTTACTATTCTTTTTCTGGGTGTGTTCTATTTGTTCTACCTTATGGTGAATTTCTAATGTAGATTTAACTAACAAGAACAAACCACCTCCTAACAATATAAAGCCCTTACCAGTGATATCTATATCAAATATTTCAAATAATGAGTTTTCTAATACTGCCAGCTGAGTTATCAATGCAAGTAGAATTATTCGCATCAGCATAGCTAAAAATAGACCTAACACTCTTGCAAACTTCTGCTTATTTTTTGGCAGCTTATCTGTAACTATTGAAATAAAAATTATATTATCTATACCCAGTACTATTTCTAAAAAGGTTAGGGTAAGTAAGGCGAATAGGTTGTCAGCTGTTAGTAGTTCCATCTCTCTTATTTTTTATTTTATATATTAGGTATCAACGAAAACAAATTAAGAAAAAATTCCAAAAGCGGTTTAAAGAAAAGATAACATTATAAAATATTGCCATAAGTTTGCATATGGCTTTTTTTATTTCCATCTTTAATTTATTCCAGCTTCCAGCCAAAAATCGTTCTCAGTTTCTTGGTCTTCTATCCCTATTGCAAAATCAAGCAGAAAATCATAGTTAACCAAGTATGTACCACCAAAATCGAAATTTAACCCAAAATTGGGCTGAAGTTCACCATATATCTCAGTCTCAGCAAATACTGACGTTGTCTCTGATAAAGAATAAGCTCCATTTAAGGTAAAAGGCGTTAATATTTCACCGCTAGCCTGGTCATAATAAATCCCAATGTTTGTAGAAGCATTCAAGTTTTCCATCACTTTTTGAGTTAGTATGAATGTCGTGTTTATATCTTCGTATGGATCATTATAAACCTCAGTCCCAAGTGCAAAAAGGAAGTCAACATTAACACCAAATCCAGGCGTATATCCATCTTGTTGTATGAAATTAGCTCTTGCCCCCAATCTTAGATTATTGATTCCATTGAGTGTCTGGCTAGGAGTCCCAACAAAACCATATCCAAAAGTACTATTTATCTCAAACTTCTCACTTAATCCATATCGAATGTTTGTTAGATTGGAAATTACATTATCAGTGCCCTCATTACCAACCATTCTGAAATTTAACCCAGATTGGAGTTGAAGAACACTAGTGCCAACTGTATGAGGTGTAAAAGACTGTCCGGGTCTGTCACTGTCTATTGTTTTCTGAGTTTGTCCCTGTGCTGAATAAAATGCAACAAATATCAAACTAGTGGTAATTATTGTAATCAAATTTTTCATGATGTCCCTCTTATTTTTCTTTATAATATTCTACTGATAACGACTGATAATTCTTTTGACATCATTACAAATACATTTTTGCCCAATTGTAGATTATATTTGCAGTTTTAACAGCTTTATCTTCATCCATTATCAGGTGTCCATAGTTGTTTAGCATAATATAACTCCTATGCCCCCTGACTTCAGAAAGAATTTTTCTTGCTTCATCTAATGATACGGTATCATCATCGGGTGAGTGAAGTACAAGAATTGGCTTCTTAAGTTTTGACAAGTCGTAGTCCTTACCGTTTTCTGTCAGATCATCAAAAAACTGCTTAGTTAATGTGAATTCGATTCCACCTATAGTCCTTTTCGACTGACCTTTTTTTTCTGCTTCTTTCACATTTCTAGTCAATACATGGCACAAGTGATCGGGAGTAGATGGTGCTGCAATAGTCACCAATGCCTCCATTGGCTCATATTCTTGGGCAAACTTCATCATGGCTGAACCACCCATAGAGTGCCCAATTCCCAATTTTGGGGCTTCGTAATTTTCTTCCAACCATTTAGCAGCCAATCGAATATTTTTCAGATTAGTACTGTAAGTAGTTTCTGCAAAATCCCCCTCTGACTCACCGAGACCTGGGAAATCAAATCTCAATAGGGCAACACCCCTTTCAACTAGTTGCTTTGAAATATGCTTTAGGACTCTGATATTTTTTGTACAAGTAAAGCATGGCACATAGATACAGAAATATTCAGGATAACCTTCATCTGGCAAGTCTAATTCTGCTGCCATTTCATATCCATCATGACCTTGAATTGTAAATCTTTTAATCTTCATTTCTGTACCATTTTATTGCTTAATTTAAATTGAATCTTTACGATTATAGACAAACAAAATAAAACAAACTTTCAATTAAATCAATTTTTATATTGTGGTTAGAATCTTATTTATTTAGCTTTTCACTAAATCCTTCTTCAGAAAACAAATGGCCTAATTAGTTTAGCTGATTTTGACCTAAATTTAAGCTCAGGAGTTTATATTATAACTGTCATAGGTACCAATGAACAGCAAACTAGTAAGATAATTGTTCAGAACTAGTTTTATTCATAACTTTGAATAACTATTTGTGTTGGTTTACAAATACTTGTGCCACCTTTTTTTATTTAATAATCAAAAGAACGAAATATGAAATTGAAATTAATTGGTCTATCATTAGCATTTGCAGTATTAGTGGGTTGTGGTAATGAGAAAAAAGAAACAGAAGAAACAGCTGATACTACCAACGCAACTGTAACAGAGCAAGTACAATCGCCAGAAATGACTCAGGGTAATACGGAAACTAATAATGTTCCAGAAGGCAATCAACCTGCAAATGTAAATCAAGGTATTGGCTCTCAACAAAACCCCGTAAAAGTTCCAGATAAGAAATTAACTGAAGCAGATTTGAACAAATTAGCATCAATACTAGGTAAGCTGCAGAAATTGAATATAGAATCTCAAAATAAGATGATGTCTATGGTACAAGCAAAAGGAATGGAAGTCCAAAAATTTATGCAATTGCAACAATCACTACAAACACCTGAAGGTGCGAAGAGTGTAAGTGAAGCTGATAAAGCCAAATTCCAAGAAATTACAAATGAACTTGGTAAAGTTCAAGTAGAAATGAGAAAGAAAATGGAAGGCACTTTAAAACAGGAAAATATCACAATGGCAGAATATCAAGAAATGATGATTGCTATTCAGATGGATCCTGCTGCACAACAGAAATTGATGCAAAAAGTAGCACCTCAAACTACTCCCCCACCTCCAGGTCAGTAGTCAATATATATCACAAGATTTAAATTAAGCAACTCAGTTCTGGGTTGCTTTTTTTATCTTACTTCACTACTAATTCTGCAATAGGTCGTGTATCATTGAATAGTTCACTTTCTGTCATCTTCAAAAAAATAATAATTATTTTCTTTATATACATGCTCTCTTGTCACTATCCATTTTTCTTTGCTAAAGTTTAAAAAGAGAAGATAAAACTCTACAATCCCATCATTATTAATATTTACAACGTCAAGAGTTGAGCGAATTGATTCATCAATATTTTCGGTAATTAAACCAACAATCATTAAACTATTCCGCTTATCCATAGGAGGAAGACTTTTGTGGCTAAACGGGGCAAATGAGTTAATAT
>JBDQHL010000029.1:0-18683 GCA_040264895.1 Bacteroidota bacterium | reverse complement strand
TATTTTTACTATTCTTGAAACTACAATCTTATTTGTAAATTGCATCTAAACTAAAGTTAAAAAGTAGAGAAAATGAAAAATATATTTAAAACAATAATAATTATATTATTAATAGGACTTACCTTTTGTTCAGATGATTCTATTCCTACAGACAAGTCGTTCGACTTCAGAGATTATCTACCTTTAGACTCTGGTAATAGTTGGCAATATGAATACTATGCTATCGATTCAGAAGGGAGTAATTACAGCGCACCATTTGGTAGAGAGACTTTGCTTGCAACAGATAGTACACAATACTTAGGAAGAAGTGCTACTAAAATGGAGTTTCAATACGTTAATAATGGTAATACTTCTGATAGAGATTTTTTATACTCAAAAGATTCAAATCAAATAGCTATATCAGGTCTGGAAATTCGTATTCATGATTCATTAGCAATTACTGAAGATAGATGGGTCACTTTATATGATTTAGATCAATATACTGGACCTTGGATTAATAATCAGATTAAGTTCAATGATACTATTATTGGTGACTCTCAATATTTTGGGACTATTAATGTTGAAGGTACCAAAGGAGTTAGTACTAGAATAGAGTACGAAGGTGAGAGATTTGAAGCTTTCTCAAGTAAGCTAATATTATACTTCAATATTGAAAGAAAAAGAAATCAGGATACAGTATTTATAACTAAAAGAGAAGAGTATGAATACAGATTTGCTGAAGATATCGGTATTGTTTACACATATTTCAAACAGTATCAGGATACAAACTTTCTGAGTGGGAATAAGAAAATCTTAATCGATAGATAGTTCTAGACTACTCGCCGATAATTTTTATTAGTACTCTTTTATCACGTTTACCATCGAACTCACCATAGAATATTTGTTCCCATGGCCCAAAATCAAGTTTGCCATTTGTTATAGCGCAAACAACCTCTCTACCCATTATTTGTCTTTTCAAATGAGCATCAGCGTTATCTTCATATCCATTATGTTTATACTGTGAGTGTGGTTTTTCGGGTGCTAGTCTTTCTAACCATACCTCGAAATCTTGATGTAACCCAGATTCATCATCATTAATAAAGACGCTTGCAGAAATGTGCATAGCGTTTACTAACGCTATGCCTTCTGCTATTCCAGATTTATCAATTTCTGCCTGCACTTCTCTAGTTATGTTTATGTAATCACGCCTATTAGGAGTATTAAACCATAACTCTTTCCTGTGGTGTTTCATTATTCCACTATAGCTTTTTTGTAGAATGTTCCTTTGTCTGTTACAAACTGTATTAGGTAAACACCTGAACTATAGCTTGAAACATCAAATTCTAAATTGTTTACATTATTAATGAATTCTCTTGCTTCCAGTAATTGACCCGAAATGTCTAGTAAATTTATTTCATGTATTCTATCAGTATAATTTATTTCTACATTCAAACTAGTGTTCGCAGGTGTTGGATAAAGTGAGATTGATCTGTCAAGCTTTTCAAATTCAACAGACGTTATTTCTTTCTCGTACCCTTTACCTGATAATGCAATTACTAAATCACCATAATCACTATTACTTTCCATAACTAACTCAGCGTTATATTCCCTTGCTTCAGTAGGTAGAAAGCGAACGAGTGTTTTTTCATTTCCATTTCTACTAATTTCATCAGGCAAATTGCCAAAGAAGCTGAATGATTCGTTGTCATCTCCTCTCAGGTAAAGATTGTCAATGAATATTGTCAACTCACCATCATTTTCAAAAGTAAATAATTCAGTTTTGATTTTATTTAGCTCTGTGCTATCGAATCTAAAGCTATCTCCTTTGTCTGAAGTAACAGAAGAAACAGCATTTTCAGGAACCATAATGAAATCAAGCATTCCGATTGTTGTTTTACCAACTCCATACATTTTGAATAGTTCAACATCATTTGATATAGTTGCTCTTTCAAATAAATCATCCTTTTTAGTTAGTACTGCATTCCAGCTTACTCCTAGGTTCTCAGTGTAGTAAACTTCACCATTCTCACATACTGCAAATATCTTTTCAGCACTTATGTTGTAAATAATATCAATTGGGTTAATTCCCAATTCTTCTGTGAAATTTGTAACTTCATTATCCCAGTTTAGTCCACCATCTCTGGTAGTCGCCATCAACAAATCGTTTCCAAATTTTGACCTGTTATTGTATAAAGCTATTCCTTTCAAATTACTTTCAAATGCTACGTCTAATACAGAACCATCTTCATCTACAACACTTTGTGACCAGTTCTTACCGAAGTTAATTCCTCTTAATACTCTTCCCGCGTTCGTTCCAAACCAAATTCTGTCACCAAATATACAATGTGAATTTACTAATCCACCTTCATTACCAACTGAAGCTAGAGTAGAGGCCTGTGACCAGTTCTTACCACCATTAGTGGTTCTAACTGCACCAAATTGATTGTTCCTAGGATCTCCAATCGCTATTCCATTGTTTTCATCGAAGAAATATATTCCATTAAAAAAGCCTGTAATTTGAGAAAAATTATTGTCAGACCATTCTACTCCACCATTCGTAGTTTGTAATATATGTCCATTACCTGTAGTTACCCATGCATTACTGTTATCAAATGCATGCACTCCAGTAATAGGTGAACTATAAGCAGGAAAAATTCTATTTGAAGTTGTATTGTAAATATATCCTTGTCCATTTAATCTGTTTTGTCCAACTGCCCATATAACACCAGGTTTAGGAGAATGAATATCATGGAATGTAGCCCAATATTCTTCTTGGAATCCAGATATTTCTCTGTATTCATTATTAGATTCAATGATTATTGGTATTTTTACTAGCTGATAATCAGAGTAATCTTCGGCTGTATATTTAACTAAAATTCTTGCAAACCCATCATACCAAGGATTCATGTCAGTCAATGTAATTTTTAACTCTAATTCTGATTCATCCATGGTTCCTAAACCATTTACAACAAATTCATCATTTTCAATGTCAATATACTGATCTAAAGCAATTAATTCTAACCTTACTCCATCAACAGGAGCCAAGTAGTTAACTAGTGTTAGGTTCACATTTACTTGATCATAACTATCAATTACGCCACTTTTTGAAATAGAATTTTCAGAAATAGCCATACCTTTAACTTTATTATTAGAAAAGTTATTTGTGTTCGAAGTTAAAGCAGCTTCCGCGTCAATTCTACCAAAGTATAAAGGCCTATTTGCTTCACTTACGTTTGCTAAATTTTTAGTAGTGCTTCTCATTTGAGCAGCAATCTGGTGTGGAGTCCAATCAGGATTTGCAGCTTTTATAAGTGCTGCTAAACCCGCCGCTACTGGGCCAGCCATAGATGTACCTGAGTTGTTCCCATATCTGTTACCTGGGAGTGTAGCATATATATTTCCACCAGGAGCATATATATCAGTTCTTACACCATAATTACTAAATCCAGATTTACGGTTGTTACTGTTTATCGAACCAACACTAAGTATGTTATCATAACCAGTAGGGAAGAAGTTATCCTCATCAATTGATTGACTATCGTTTCCAGCAGAAGCTACAACTAATACACCCATTTCGGTTACTGAGTTTATCATTTCTTGCTCGGCTGGGTTGTATCCTGGACCT
The DNA here is from genome assembly GCA_040264895.1 of Bacteroidota bacterium. GTDB lineage: Bacteria > Bacteroidota > Ignavibacteria > Kapaibacteriales > UBA2268 > PGYR01. The sequence goes on along the minus strand of JBDQHL010000029.1, from coordinate 15,079 downwards.
CCCCAACTACAATTAATTATGTCTGCACCATTTTCTGCAGCATATATAATACCTTGGTATCCTCTAAATATTCCTCTCGTTCCAGTTTGAGTCCAATTGTCGGAACCACATTTCACATGAATCATTTTCGTATTGAAACCAATAGCTGCTATACCAATAGCATTATCAGTAGCTGCTGACGCACAACCTGCTACATGTGTTCCGTGTTGATTAGCACCTGGAAGAGGAGTAGGTTCGTTATCAGGTCTAAACTGCTGGTTGATTGCTTGACCTAATGAAATATTACCTACAAAATCCCATCCGTTTACATCATCAACAAAACCATTTTCATCATCGTCTATACCATTATCAGGTATCTCGTCTTCATTAATATATGTGTTATTTACTAAATCTTGGTGATACCAGTCTGTTCCAGAATCAACGATACCAATAACTACGTCTTCGCTTCCTTTAGTTACCTCCCATGCTGCTTTTGCTCCTATATTGTCAATATGCCATTGTTGACCAATCTGAGGGTCATTAGGCTCATATTCTGTAAAATATCTATTAAATACTGGGACAGCATATTCGATATCTGGATTCTTCATTAATTCTTGTGCCAAATCATAGGAATCAATTCCAATACCATACTCTACTAAATATAGCTTAGATGCAGGAGTATTAATTGTTTTTGTAGAATTTGAGATACCTTGTAAATTATGAATCTGTACTCCTTCAAAAGATTGATTCAAAGTATTTGATATAAATTTATTATTATCAGCGACAACTCTTTCTTTGGTTTTTACATAGATTGAGTTTATTTGATATTGCCCTTGTTTTAATTGAGCGACAGGTACTCTTTGAATTGTGTTGTTTTTTGCTTCTATATTTACAAAGTAAGCAACTTCTTCAACACTTAAGGCGTTTGAAAAAGCAAACGCGAATACTACTGAAGTAATCAGTAAAGATTGTATAAATTTCATAATAATCACATATATTAGTTTAAAATTCTTGTAATAAAATTATTGAATAACCATTGTTAGTATTATCGTCGTCTTCATTATCACCTAATGAAGAGTTTCCGGCAAAAATAACAGTAAAAGCTTTATTAAAGTTCAGTTTCAAATCATCAACACGATGATAACGTTCTTCCAAATTATCTGGATTATAAATATACAAAGATATTTTAGCTTCAGAAAATACTTCTTGTACAAACGAAAGTTCATCAAACTTTATTGCGTTTGCCAAAATTGGACAATCTGGGCAATCTACTAAATCATATCGAGCAACAGTAATATCGTCAATTTCTGTACTTGCATTTAAGAAGCGAATCTTATAGTGTGAATCTACTTTTTCAAGTGGATCATAGCTGTAAGTCAGTATCTCTTCATTACCTTCAGTCCCACTTGCTACTATTAATATTCTTTTACCTACTTCTACATCTAATTGTTGTGTGGCACCATTTATTCTTATTTCCTTTTGACTAACAGGAATAACAGTAGCAAAATTCAATGAGTAAAATAAGTCAGCAAATGATTGCTGAATAATATTTCCTAAACCAACTTGTACAGATTCAGAGCCTGCTACTGCATTGACTACTTGAACAAATACTCCAGGTTCAGACACTTGTATTTCTTTGTTAATATCTTCATCTTCAATTATTGTTACAGCTGGTTCGCCGTTATTATCTTTATATACAACTATGGAATAACTTTTGTTAGGTAATAGATCTTTATTAATTCCTGTAATATATTTTGCTGGTTGGCTCGATTCGAAAACGGTTATTGGTGAAAAACCAGATTCAAATACGCCAATATCGGAAACTCTTCCAAATTTAATATCACGTGCAATTGTCTCACCGTATGATAGCTCATCTTCTGGGCTTTCAGAATCTTCAACTCCTGACAGTTTCCTTGCTCCAAATGATACTGTGATTCCTTGGTAATCAGGATGTCCATTTATAACCCTGATTACTGATTTACCAGTATTGTCATTAAATAATCTAAAGGGAGGTGCTAAAACTTGTCTTACGCTATCTTGAGTATCAAATGAGTACAACGTATAATTTTTAAGAACTTCTAAGTTTGTAGTTCCATAACCAATTGTATCACCTTGGCTTATTGATGTTAAAGTTGAAATTGAAGTTCCGCCACATGCTTCAAAGGTGAGGTAATCACTTATTTCATATTGTTGAGGTGAGGTTGCAATTAACTGTTCATCTAGATTAATATCAAAATCCCTATTAGAGAAATTTATATTTCTAATGAAGGTTTCTTTGCTCTCTATAGGTGTTGCCTTATTGAATGCTAACTCAGATTTGTTCAATTCATCAAGTACATAAACTTCTGGTTCACCACTCTCATTTTCAATCACCACAAAAGCATACTCACCTTTCTGATCCATCTGTAATCCAAAAAGTCCTAGTGATTGTGTTGCTCCATCCTTAAAGTATGATATACTGAATGTATTTTCACCAGACAATACTGGCTCAGAACTACTAACACCCCTGTAAGTAATTCCACCTGCAAGTGAAGTACCACCAGCACAACCCAAAGTTAAACTAAAATTAGATGTTGTATCTGGATATAGGTTGAGTAAGCGCACATATCCGTCATTTGTAACATCTGGTATAGTTAAAGATGTATTAATTACAACAACACTATCAACCTCTTTCGGATGTGTACTATCTGAGGGTGAACTAGGAATAGCAAAAAATGTATATGTTAACTTACGGAAGAATTTAACTTGTAAATCTTTCTTATATTCGTCTTGGCCATTATTTTGGATTGTTACACGAACGCTATCGTCAGGAGGATTGCCAGCTTCCGATGTTTGAGCATAAGCAATAGGACCAACAGTTTGATTTGTAAATAGTGCTGTACGTGGAGAATAATCTCCAGCTAAGTTTATAAAGCGGATATTTACAGTTTCAGCCTGCGATGGCGGATTGACTAATCCGTCATTTTCATCTGGGCACCCACTCAAAAAAAATAGCATAGCTAAGATTGAGGCACTGCTGTAAATCTTTATCTTATTCATCTTTTTTATTATCATATACAATCAATTACGAATATAAGAATATATTCTGACTTTATAGTAATACGAAGGACAAATGAAATCAATTATAGTTACTATTAATTTGATAAATAGTAACTATAAATTATAAGTTATTTTTTCTTCTTTTTTCTGTGGTTTGGGTTGTTTGGATTTTTGCCCTTTGATGGCTTTCCATCTTTCAATTTCCCTTGTGCTTCAGCTACGGCTTGTGCTTCTTCCATTTTTGAAGCTAACCAACCTTTTTTCTTCTTTTTAACCTTCTTCAAGTCATGAATAGAGCTAATCTTATCTTTAGAAAAATTGTTGATATAGAGTTGCTGTCCTATTCCTAACACATTAAACATAAAGTAATAAAGGTTCAATCCCGCTGGGAAAGATGAGAATAAGAAAGTAAACATAAATGGCATCATGTAAACCATTGCTTTTTGCTTAGGATCAGATATAGTTAGCTTTTGTTGTATGAACATTGAGATACCCATAGCTAAAGCGAGTCCGCTAATAGAACTGATTCCTATTATTGAAGTACCAAAGTGAACTAAAGTATCTGGAGTAGATAAATCATTTATCCAAAGTATAAAGTCTGACTGACGCAAGTCAATGTTAGTTCTAAAAAGAGTCCATAGGGAGTAAAGTATTGGCATTTGCAATAACATAGGCAAGCAACCGCTAGCTGGATTTACTCCATATTGGGAGTAGAGCCCCATCATCTCTTTCTGTTGTTTTTGTGGCTCGTCTTTGTATTTTTCTCTAATCTTAGTTACTTCAGGCGACAATATTTTCATTTTGTTCGCATTCTTCATCTGAGTGATTGACAGAGGGTAGAGTGCAAATTTTATTATAATAGAGAATAGTATTATTGTCAAACCCCAGCTTGGAATAAAGTAATGTACGGCATTTAATATTGGCATCATCACATATTCACCTATGTGACGGATACCCCACCAACCTAAGTTGACTAATCTATTTAGGCCATAACTTTCCATTCTGTCTAGCTCTAAAGGACCTAAGAAAATATCAAACTCTTGTGTTGAAGTGCCACCTGCATATGGTATTTTAAGAGATATGTCATATTTTTCAACCATACCTTCTGTTTTTGGGTAAGCAATGCTCTCAGCACTCATTACTGCAGTACCATCGAATTGCTTTGGCTTAATTGCAGTAGCAAAGTACTTAGTTTTAGTTGCTACAAAGTCTATAACCCCAGTGTAATCTACTTTACTCTCATCATCAGTAGCATCTAACTCTTCTACTTCGCCGTTCATTTGAACCATTGCTAAAGCTTCAGAAGATTCATCAACAGAGTTTTTCTCTTGGTATGATAAACCATTAGCCCATTTGTATTCGTAACCTCGTGGAATATACTCTTCCATTTTATTGAGAGCAACTCCAGTTCCGAACATGTATTTGTCACCAACAAATTTATATTTTTTTACAATTGACTTTCCCGGCTCAAATTCAAGAGTTGCAGTAAGTGTATATTCTTGTTCACCAGTGATTGAAACTGTTGTTTTGGAATTATCTAAATCAAAGTAAAGGTTTCTTGAGTCAATGTCCTTACCTTCTATTGAGATAAACTCTAAGAATAGTTCACCTTCATAGTCTTGAATTAGTTGTGTCGGCTCTCCGTCCCATTTGTCATAGTTCTTTAGCTCGTAACTAATTAAGTCTCCACCTTTACTACTAATCTTAGCAATAATAAAGTCAGTTTCAATAGTTACTACTTCTCTTTTTCCTAATGTGAACTGTTGGAATTTACCATAATTCAAATCTGAATCACCAGCTCTTTCTATCGATTTGTCTTTTGAACTGTCAGATTCAGTTTCTTCAAACAAGCCCCTATCACTGTCACTATTATCACTCTCTTGTTTTACAACAGTGCTGTCAGCAGTATTAACCGCAACTTGTTCTTCATAATTGATTGAGCTATAGAACATATAGCCAAATATTAGTACTGAAATTAAAACTATTGCTAGTATACTATTTCTATCCATCTTATTTTCCTTTTTCGGGATTATCTATTGGTACAGGGTCGAAGCCACCACTATGGAAAGGGTGACATTTTGAAATTCGTTTAATTGCTAGATATACACCTTTAGCAGCACCATATTCATGGATTGCTTCCATTGCATAACTTGAGCATGTTGGGTGGAATCTGCAGGTATTAGGGAATAAGGGCGAAATTAGAGACTTGTAAACCTTGATTATTCCTATCAGTAGTTTCTTAATCATTATTTATTTACTGCCTCCAAAGCTCTTTCGAAAAGCTTATTGATTTCAGGCTCTATTTCACTGAGCTGTATCAATTTGGGATGTGGAGGTAATTTCTCAGTCCTTATTATTATAAATTTTTCGAAAGCTAATACTTTGTTAATATCATTTTGAACTAAGTGAATTAAACTTTCTCTTACTAAGCGTTTCGTTCTGTTTCTTACAACTGCTTTCTTTGCATATCTCTTTGGTACAGCTATGCCAAATTTAGTTTTTGTAGTGTCTATACCCTTTACAAAAAAGCCAATGAAGTTTCTAGTTCTTACCTTGGAGCCTTGTTCTATTATTACTTTGTACGAGTTGTACCCTTTTAAAGGAGCAAGACTTTTTGTCAAAGTATTCATAATTTTAGGACAGCAAGGTAATTAACCAAAACTGAATTAACCGCTAACAGAAAGTCTTTTTCTTCCTTTTCTACGTCTTCTGTTCAAAACAGCTCTACCATTCTTAGTCGCCATGCGCGATCTGAAACCGTGCTTGTTCTTTCTTTTTCTATTACTTGGTTGGTACGTTCTTTTCATATCTATACCTTTGTGTTAGTATTTCTTTATTTGTTCTTTTAACGAACTACAAATCTAAATAGTTTTAAGTAGAATCACAAACTAATTCTTACAATAAATTGATTTGGTCTTCTGTAATTAGTTGACCAAATGTTAGCAGAAATCAATCAGCTTAAGCGATAGTATAATTTTAGATTAAAATTTAAAAAAAGCTACTTAAGTTTAAGACCTAAGTAGCACTTCTTTAATATATTTATTTGTACTTCTATCCTATCCGAAATGTGAACCACAATAAGCCGCAACATTCCAAGCAAAATCTATGTCTTCAAATTCAAGAGCAAGCTTAGCTACTCGCTCAAAAAGAACTTTGCTGCCTTCGCCATTCCTAGATAATGACAGTGCGACAGTAAGTAAAAACTCATAATCACCTAATCTTGCGTGGCGATCAAACATTTCTTTTTCTGCATCAATTAACTCTATTGAGCCAATCCACTCTTCTACTTTCTCTTGATTAGGTAACTCATCAACTCCAGCAAATTTACCAAGGTCATTGCCTGTATAAACATCTGAGTTTTTCATATAGTCAGGTAGTTTATCGAAGCCAATCCCAAGTGACAAACCTGGTTTATTTAGCTCAAATAGAGCATCTCCATTAGCTCGAGTGTAATAACTACCGCCATTACGCCCAACCAAATCAATTTTGTATGGGTCTATGTGCCCGTCTGTGAGTATATCTTCACTTATGTGATACTTGACAACTTCACAAATAGCAAAGTTACCTGAGCCAGCTCCACCGCCCATCTCAACCATATCAATCAGTTTACATTCCAACTGAAATGGTGATTCTTTGACTCTTTTCGGTTTGACTAAATCTGAGTCAACAGGAGTGAAACCTGATTTTTTAAACTCATCTACATCAGCAGAATACTCGCTTGAAGCAAGATTCATTTGTTGTACCATATCATAAGTTACACCATGGATTACACATTCCTTGGTATCTAATAAATTCTGATATGTGTCCTTAGTTGTATTATCTCTTCCTCTTCTTGCAGGCGAAAAAGCAACTGTTGGAGGGTTTGCACCAAACGCATTGAAGAATGAGAAAGGAGCCAAGTTATTGACCCCATCCTTACTAATAGTTGATACGAAGGCTATTGGTCTGGGGGCAATGCCACCCAACAAAAAACCGTGTCTTTTCTTAAGCTCTATGTCTTTTGGTTCTATTGATAGCATTAAATTTTTCTCTTTTTATCAAAGATAGAATAATCATTGTTTGTTAATTGAATGGTATTTTTCAAAGTACCAAGACCAGTGATCTCCATTGTGATTTCGTCGCCATCTTCTAACCAAATCGGAGTGAATTCTTCGCCTTTAGCTTCTGCTTCGTTTCTCCAAGTACCGTTAAGTTCCAAGTAACAGCCAGTACCAACAGTACCAGAACCAATTACCTCACCTGGTTGAATATCAACTCCGTAAGATATTCTTTCAAATATCTCAGCAAAAGTGTAAGTTATATCTTTAGTATTACCTTGTGAAACTTGCTTGCCATTGTGGAATGCTTTCATTGACAATTTGTAGATATTACCTTTTGGCGTTTCTACTTTGTATTCTTCTAATTCATCTGGAGTCACTAACCATGGGCCAATAACTGTGGCAAAATCTTTACCTTTAGCTGGGCCTAAGTTTAGTTTCATTTCTTCCATCTGCATTTGTCTTGCAGATAGGTCATTCATAATTGTGTACCCAAATATATAGTCGTCAGCTTCTTCTGCAGATACGTTTTTGCCATATTTGCCAACTACTGCTGCTATCTCTAATTCAAAGTCTAATTTGTGTAAGTGGTCTAACTCAACTTCTACTGGTCCTTCACCTATTACGGCGTTGTGGTTAGTGAAGTAAAATATAGGAAACTCGTCAAATTCAGGTATCATATCTACACCTCTGTTCTTTCTTGCAGACGCAACGTGTTGCCTAAAAGCATAAGCATCACGACAAGAAGTAGGGTGAGGTACTGGTGCTAACATTTTGTTCGCTTGTTCAGATTCGAAGCTTGATTCAAGTAATTTACTTTCTATCTCGCGTGCTTTGTTAGTCATTTCATCGCCACCGCGCATAAGCTCTAGAATATCAGAAGGGACAGAAATTCCTAATTCAAGTCCAGCTTTTTGTATATCAGCTACTTTACCATTAATATATAATCCTAATCTTTCTTGGTTCTCTGAGTTGAGAAATGATACGAATTTCATAATTACTCTTGTTTTATTTATTTCATAAAATTTGTACCACGAAATTACCAATAATTGATTGGAAATAAAACAATGTTAAGATTAAGTAAGTGATTGTTAGATAGTTATATTCAAATAGCCATTTTTGAGTTGTTTTTGGGCTGTTTCTCTATTCGAAAGCTGACTTTGGTTCAATAAGTTAATGCCAAGAAGTTCTTTTTGAAGACCTTGTGAACCTTTCTGAGCCTCCGATTTAGGCATTTTTTCCTTATTTTTTTCCAAAAGTCTGCTGAGCAATAGTTTCAGATATTTTACCTGTTATATGATTTTTGTAGTATTTGTTAATATGTTGTTATCTACTTTCGATTAATAAAAAAAGAGGCTATTAAAAACCAAATCATTTTTATTATTTCATTGAAACAAGAGGAATAATAATTAAATTTGTCAAAACAGAAAAGGAAAAAGATTAAATGAACGAGAAGATTAAATCAATTTTAGAGCGATATGAAGAGGTCAATCAAGAGCTGATGGAATCAGATCTGGTTAATGACCGAAAAAGATATCGTGATGTTACAATGGAACACAAAAATCTGCAACCAATAGTAAAAGCAGGTGAGAAATATCTAAAGATTTTAGACGATATCAGACAAAATGATGAATTAATAAATGATAAAGAAGTAAGTAGCGAATTAAAAGAGTTTGCTTACGAAGAGAATGAATCGCTTAAGGAAGAGCAAGAAGAGATGGAAGAAGAACTGAAAGTCTTACTTATTCCTAAAGATCCTGATGATATGAAGAATTGTATCGTTGAGATTCGTTCTGGTGCTGGTGGTGACGAAGCCGCTATTTTTGCAGGTGATTTGTACAGAATGTACGAGCGATTCTTTGAAATTAAGGGCTTCAAATATGATATTATTTCACTTAATCATGGTGAGAAAGGTGGATTCAAGGAAGTGGTAATGGAAGTAAATGCTGATGATGCCTATGGAACTCTGAAATACGAGAGTGGTGTACACCGAGTTCAAAGAGTACCAGAAACCGAGTCACAAGGTAGGTTGCATACATCTGCGGCTTCGGTGGTAGTATTACCTGAGGCGGATGATGTAGATGTAGAAGTTTTGGACAAAGATATCAAAAAGGATACATATAGAGCTTCTGGTGCTGGTGGGCAACACGTTAATAAAACTGAGTCTGCGGTTCGATTGACTCACATCCCAACAGGTATAGTAGTAGAATGTCAGGATGAAAGATCGCAAATAAAAAACCATGCACGTGCACTGAAAGTATTAAAAGCAAGAATATATGAGCAAGAATTGCAGAAGCAAATGGCAGAAATAGCTTCACAAAGAAAGACTATGGTTTCCACTGGTGACAGATCAGCTAAAATCCGTACTTATAACTATCCACAAAACAGAGTTACTGACCATCGTTTGGAAGGCGACGCAAAAAATTATAGTTTGAAGGAAATAGTAGAAGGTGATTTGACAAATATTATTGAAAACCTTCATATAGCTGAAAGAGCGGAAATTCTTAAATCTGGGATTAATTAATAAACTATGAGAACAATAGGCAGAGTAGAAGAAGTACACTTATTAGACCTTGGTTTCGATGGATTAGTTGCTAAAATTGATTCAGGTGCATTTACATCTGCCTTGCATGCCCAATCTATAAAAAAAATAAAAAAGGACGGTGAAAAGTACGTCCGGTTCCGATTGTTAGACAAATCACACGAAATGTACGAAGACAAGTATATTGAGTTACCACTGCATAAAGTAAAGCTTGTAAAAAGTTCAAATGGCTTTGCTCAAAGAAGGTATTCAGTTAGAACAAGAATGAAACTTGGTGGCAGAATATACAAAGTAGAGTTTACCCTTACAAACAGAAAGGATATGAAATCACCAATATTATTGGGGACTAAATTCTTGAGAAGAAAATTTTTAATCGATGTTTCAAAAAAACACTTACTCTCTAAATAATGACAAAAATAGCAATACTCTCCACCAATAAAGATTTGTATTCTACTAGAAGACTAGTAGAAGCAGTAGAAGAAAAAGGCCACGAAGCAATGGTAATTAACCACACAAAATGTACTTTGCTAATGGAGCAAGGTAACCCAATGGTATATTATGAAGGTGAGCCATTAGAGAATATAAGTGCAGTAATTCCAAGAATTGGTGCATCTGTTACAATGTATGGTACAGCTGTAGTAAGGCAATTTGAGTTAATGAAAGTGTTTTGTGCTATAGAATCACAAGCAATAGTTAGGTCAAGAGACAAACTTCGAAGCTTGCAGATTATGGCCAGAGAGGGACTAGGTGTACCCAAAACGGTTTTTGCACGCCATCCCAAAAATGAATATGCTGATAAGCTTGTAAATCAAATAGGTGGAACACCAGTAATAATAAAATTACTCGAAGGCACACAAGGTCTTGGAGTAGTATTAACTGAGACAAGAAAAGCCGCAAAGTCTGTTATTGAGGCATTTTCTGGTCTTAAAACTAGTATTTTAATACAAGAATTTATCAAAGAAGCAGGCGGTTCTGATATTAGAGTATTCATCGTAGATGGAAAAATAGTTGGCTCAATGAAGAGAACAGGTGCAGACGGTGATTTCCGCTCCAATATTCACAGAGGTGGTTCAGCAGAAGTAATAATACTAACAGCAAAGGAACGAAACGCAGCTCTCAAAGCAGCATCTTCCATGGGATTATCTATAGCAGGTGTAGACTTGTTGCAATCTGAAAGAGGCCCATTAATACTAGAAGTAAACTCATCACCTGGCTTACAAGGAATAGAAAAAGCTACGGGCAAAGACATTGCAGGTAGTGTGATTGATTATGTATTAAAACACACTGAACCAGAAAAGAAACCAAAGAAGAAGAAAAAGATTATTGTATAATTGCTAAGGGGTAAAATGAAGAAAAATATTATAATTGTTATTTTATTCGTTCTATTATTTGCTGGATGTAGTTCATCATATGGATTAAGAACAAATAATACTACAAAGGAATATCAGAGAACTTCGTCATCTAAAATTGAAATATATTCAACAGATGTAGCTAAAAAGGATTATGATATTATCGGGCCTGTACTAGGTTCTGCAGATGTAGGAAATTCAAGTGACAAGCCAGTATTATTATTAAAAAGAGAGGCTGCAAAATTAGGTGCTGATGCAGTTATAAATTTAAAACTAGAATACACAATGGGTGTATGGGCTGGCGGAGTTTTGGCAAAAGGTATAGCAATAAAATATAAAGATTAAAAAATATAGAACCCCATGAAAAATATATTAATATTAACTTTACTTTTCACATTAGGTAGTTGTTCATTTTACACAAACTATGTGCCAACAAATAGTAAAGTATACCCAAAGACTAATCCCGAAGATATTGAATATTACACAGGAGATATAGACAGAGAATATGAGGTCATTGCTTCCTTTGCTGTTGATGTATACGGAGATGAAATGGATGCTATAGAATATTTACAAGAAGAGAATTCATTGATTGGAGCAGATGCTGTGATTAATTTAGAATTACATACGCCTCAAACTAATTTGAATAGTAGAACCTATATTTCTGGTGTAGCCATTAAATTTAAGTGATTTTATTGTTTATTATAGATATAGTTTATCCGATACAGTCTACTTTGTATGTAATAAATCTTTAATTCTATTCTCGGTAATCTCTATCATCTTTTGTAGATAAATAATTCCTAACATATGCCCTCGTAAGCCTTCAGCTGCTTTCTCACTTTGTTCCCTTCTGTTTGTAATCCATTGAACTTGATCATCTTCTAGTTTGATTGCTTTATCATATGGCAAGTCATTAATCAAGGAGTCTAATCCTTGATTCAATATTGAATCAACTTTCTGAAATTTTAGATTTAAACAAATTCTTTCCTCCAAAGTGGTGCCATTCTGATTTGAGCAATCGACACCATCTGCAATATCCATATATTTTAATTTTGATAATCTTTTAGAGTCTGTCTCAATTGATGAACAGGAAAAGAGTAATGTAGAAGTTAATATTACGAAAAATATGGTCATTTTAATCTTATAGTTAAACTGTTTTAAGCTCAAAATACGGTAATTGTGAGCTAAAACCTAATTAACTAGAACTACAAAAAAAAGACTTCTCAATTTGATGAGAAGTCTTTTCTATTTTTTATGAACATAAATGTTCTAAACTAGTTTTTCAATTTTGCTATCAACTATACCATAGTCAACAGATTCATCAGCTGACATCCAATAATCTCTATTAAAATCAGCCATAATTTTTTCGAAAGTTTGGCCACAGTTGTCAGCTAATAACTGTGCACTTAGTTCCTTTGTTTTTACTATTTCTTCCATTTGGATTTCTATGTCAGCAGATTTACCTCTTGCACCACCACTTGGCTGATGTATCATCACTCTTGCGTGTGGCAGAGCAAACCGTTTTCCTTTTTCACCAGCAGAAAGTAGTATAGAACCCATTGAAGCAGCCAAACCAGTTGCTATCGTTGACACAGGACTACTAATTCCTTCCATTGTATCATATATGGAGAATCCTGCTGTAACATAACCACCTGGGCTGTTGATTATTAGCTGTATCTCTTTGCCTGGGTCTTCCAATTCTAAGAACATCAAGCGGTCAATAACGTGCTTTGCAGAGTCATCGTCTACTTGTCCCCATAGGAAAATACGTCTGTTCTCAAGAAGTTTATTATCAATTTTATCTTGTAATTTTTGTGCTTTGCTCATTTTCTGTCTCTTTGTTTTAACTTAATCACTAAAATAAGTATAAAAACTGATTTAAGTAAAATTTAGTGTTTTTTGTGGGGAAGTTAAAAAAAAGACTGCCGAAAAGCAGTCTTTTTTAAAATCTAAATTTTAATCAATTGATTAGTAGTTGATTAATTCCATGATCTTATCATATACCTTAGCTTCAGTTGGAAGTACATCCATTTCATAAACTGGGTGATAAGGAATGTGTGAATCTTTACCAGTCAACTTCTTAACAGGAGCGTCTAAGTATTCGAAGCACTCATCAGATATTTCTGAAATTACATTTCCTGAAATACTAGTTGTCATTGTGTCTTCGTGTACGACTAATGCTCTGTTAGTTTTCTTAACAGACTCACATACTGTTTCTTTATCCCAAGGAACAATTGTTCTTAGGTCAATGATTTCAATAGTTTTGTCAGTTTCTTTTTCTATTCTCTTAACAGCATTTACTGTGTCTTTCACGCCCATGCCGTAAGTGATTACAGTTGCGTCATTACCTTCTTTTACTATTCTTGCTTTACCAAAAGGAATTAAGTAATCCTCATCTGGCTCAACAGTTTTAGCAAATGGTAATCTATACATACCTTTGTGCTCACAGAAAATAACTGGGTCTTCCAAACGGCAAGCTGTTTTTAATAACCCCTTCGCGTCAGCAGCATTTGAAGGGTAAGCAATCATAATACCAGGAATATGTGAGAATATTGATTCAATGTTTTGTGAGTGACACAAACCACCGTGAATATAACCACCAACTGCAACACGAGTTACTATTGGTGCAGAAAACCCACCGTTTGAACGGAATCTCATTGCTCCAACTTCATTCTTGTATTGCATAAATGCAGGCCAAATATAGTCACCAAATTGAATTTCAATTACTGGTTTCCAACCTTTAACAGCCATACCTACAGCAGTACCAACGATTGATGCTTCTGCAAGTGGTGAATTGAATACTCTTTCTGTTCCAAACTTATCACTAAGTCCACGAGTAGCAGTGAATACTCCACCTTTGCCGTCTTCTACGTCTTCACCATATACAATCATTTTTTCATTTCTTTCCATCTCTTCGTGAAGAGCATGGTTGATAGCATCTACCAGTACAGCTTCTTTCTCTCCTTCTGGTTCGCCATCAGCGTAAGGTAAATCACGAGTGCTTTCGTCAGCAAAGTTTTCTTTTAAAGAATCTTCTGCAACAGGGTCTTCTTGTTCTAAAGCCCAATCAGCTGCGTCACGAAGTTCGATTTTTATATCTTCGTGCATTTGGTCAATTTCTTTTCTTGTAGCTACTCTGTTTTTGACTAAGTAGTCAGAAAGTATTTTGATACAGTCTTTATCTTGTGCTTCTTTTTCCAAATCATCCATATCACGATACTTTCTTTGGTCATCAGAAGATGAGTGAGAAAGTAATCTAACTACATCAGCGTGAATCATTGCTGGTCCTTTGCCAGATCTCATCCACTCGATAGCTTCTTCAGCTGCTTTTACTGACTCAAAATAGTCTGTACCATCAACTCTAATTTTCTTTAAGTTCTCATACTTGCCAAATGCATCAGATATATCACCACCCATAGTTTGATCTTTCTTTCTTACAGAGATAGCATATTTGTTATCTTGAATACAAAAAAGAATAGGTAATTTTGCTCTGTTTGCCCAGTTTACAGCTTCGTAGAATTCACCTTGTGAGGTAGTTCCTTCACCAGATGCAACATATACAAACTGATCTCCGCCTTCTTTCTTTACAGCCAATGCATTACCAGTTGCATTCAAGAACTGAGTACCTGTTGGTGATGATTGGGTAGGAAAGTTTAATCTTGGATTACCAAAGTGACCAGGCATTTGGCGACCACCAGTTGCAGGACAATCTTTCTTAGCAAATGCAAGAAGGAAATATTCCTTCATTGTCATCCCTTTTGCATAAGTGATAGCCATATCACGGTAGTAGGTCCAACCCCAATCGTCTTCTCTCATTCTGAGACCAATCGCAGTTTGGATACATTCGTGACCACTAACACCGATATGGAAGAAGGATTTACCTTGCTTCACAAATCCAAGGTGGATGTTGTCAGTTGTTCTTGCTGTAATCATATTGCGCAGTGCGCCAAGCAAGTGCTTTTTGTCTAAATTCAGTTCTCTATGAACTGCTACTTTACTTTTATTTGAACTTTTAGCTTTTGATTTAGTGCTTTTTTTCTTGACCGAAGTCTTAGATGTGCTACTTTTTTTAGCCGCCATACTTTGCTCACCAAATTTTAATTAATATTTTTCTTATTGTTGTTATACATAATTTC
>JBDQHL010000028.1:0-19491 GCA_040264895.1 Bacteroidota bacterium | reverse complement strand
AATTTTAATTTGTAATTTTTATTTACTTTCAAAACGAGTTTTACGATTTGGTGTTACAATACAGAAATAAAAAAACCGAATTAACAATAATTTACTTAATATAGACTATATTCATTTTATCTTATGATTTTTAGAACTACATCTTTAAATTTTACTATGTAAAGTCCATGACTTAAATCGTTTATATTTACTATCTCATTAGTGGAATTAATCTTTTTTCTATATACCTCAACACAATTTATATCATAAATAATTAAGTCACCTCCAATACTACTACTATTAATATTTAGAGTTCCTGTTTGGCTATTATAATTTATATTACCATTTTCACTAATCTCATTGACACTTGAAAGTATTCTAAACCAGTGCGCAAATCCAACTGATGTAACTATATTTATATTACCAATAGAATCCTTAGCAGAGCGAATATTCACAAAATCATCAAAGTTAATAGATAATTTTCTAGAGTTTAGAGTAGTTGTGTCTGGCCGATGAGGCCTTTCCTCAATGAATTTAAAAGTACCAAACCGACTTTCAAGTTTTTGGAATTCATTAATTGCATCAAAATATTTTGTATTAATATCGCTTATACTATACTCAATTAAAGTATCTTCAGTGAATATCCCAGCTCTTGGTATAATATTGTAATTAAATTTAACTGAAAAATATCCTTTAGCAAAGAACTCCCCATATGAACCTGATCGTGTACAACTATCTATTCTGAGATTATAAGGATTTTCTAATGTCTCATCTTCAGGTATGTCATAAATTTTTAAACAAGTGTCTATGGGTGAATAAGCGAACAATTCGACACTAAAAATAAACGCCAATATAATCAAATGAAGAACTTTCATCTATTCTTCCTCAACAAAGGTTTTTAGTAACTCCATCAATTTCAAAATAAAAAAATAAAAAAACCGAATCAACTTAATATAGCCAATTCGGTTTTCTTAATTTTAAGTTAAAAGTGAGTTTTACTCAGCTTCTACTTTTTCTTCTTCCTCTTCAATTGGCTTCGGGTTGTGCCCAAATATATTACCAATTGTACTTGCTATGTGCATGTCTTGATACTTTCTTAGTCCAGTACCAGCTGGTATCAACTGACCCAAGATTATGTTCTCTTTCAGACCATTTAGGTAATCTACCTTAGCTGAAATAGAAGCATCAGAAAGAACAGCAGTAGTCTGCTGGAACGAAGCAGCCGATAGCCAACTTTCAGTTTTCAACGATGCTTGAGTGATACCCAATAGTATCGGCTCACCGATAGACGGTTCAGCAACTCTGAATTCTGGTGGCGTCTTGCCTTTCTTCTTCAAGTCTTTTACAACTTGTCTTACTTTTCTTCTTGGATACAAGTAATTCTCATTATAGTTCGAATCACCTTTATCAGTTACAACCACTAATGACTTAACAGCTTCATTTTCATCAATGAACTTAATCTTGTCAAAGTTGTCATTTTCTAACATGTGAGTGTCACCAGAGTCAATTATTTTAACTTTCTGAAGCATTTGTCTTACGATAACTTCTATGTGCTTATCGTTCAACTTCACACCTTGCATACGGTAAACTTCCTGAATCTCGTTGACCAAGTATTCTTGTACCGCATTAGGGCCTTTAATCTTCAATATATCGTGAGGGTTAATAGAACCTTCAGAGATTCTGTCACCAGCACGTATAAAGTCTTTTTCTTGAACTAATATGTGACGACCAACAGGAACTAAGTATTCTGATTCTGTCTTCTCATCAAGAGATGTAATTTTAACAACTCTTTGGTTTCTCTTTGGTTTCTCGAAAGAAACGATACCATCAATCTCAGTAACAATAGCTGGATTCTGTGGAGAACGAGCCTCGAACAATTCAGTTACCCTAGGTAAACCACCCGTGATATCTCTAGTTCTACCCATGTCTCTTGGAATCTTAACTAATTGAGTACCTGTACCAATCTTTTCATTGTTATCAACTCTTAATTGAGCACGTGAAGGTATGTTATAAGTACGAATTACTTTATCTTTCTTATCTACTATCTCGATAGTAGGAGATTTAGTTCTATCTCTAGAATCAATAACCACTTTTGTAATGTGACCAGTTTGCTCATCATTGACTTCACGGTAAGTAACGTTTGGAATCAAATCTTTATACTGAACTCTACCAGCAATTTCCGAGATGATAGAAGAGTTATATGGATCCCACTCATAAATAAGTTGACCTTTTGTAACCTTATCTCCATCTTGAACTTCAATAGTTGCACCATAAGTTGCATCATAAGAAGTTAGCTTTCTGTTAGAATCAGGATCAATAATATTGATAACACCACTACGAGAAACTACAATTGTAATTTCACCAGTTTCAGCTTCATAAGATACTGTACGCATGTTTTCGAATTGGATAATACCATCGAATTTAGCATTAACAGTAGATTGAGAAGCAACTAATGATGCAGAACCACCTGTGTGGAACGTACGCAATGTAAGTTGAGTACCCGGCTCACCAATTGATTGTGATGCAATAGTACCAACAGCTTCACCAACATCAACCAATCTACTAGTTGACATATTTCTGCCATAACATTTAGCACAAACACCACGTCTGTTTTCACAAGTAAGAACTGATCTGATTTGTACTTTTTCAACTGAAGAACCTTCAATCTTAGAAGCAATATCCTCATCAATTATTCCACCACCTTCAACAAGTAGCTCTTCAGTAATATGGTCGTGAACATCTTGTAATGCTACACGTCCTAATATTCTTTCGTAAAGTGGTTCTTTTACTTCTTCACCATCTTTAAGTGCTTCCATCTCAACTCCACGAATTGTGCCACAATCACGATCAGTGATAATCATATCTTGTGCAACATCGTGTAGTCTTCTCGTTAAGTAACCAGCATCGGCAGTTTTCAATGCCGTATCTGCAAGACCCTTACGAGCACCGTGAGTAGAAATAAAGTACTCAAGGATTGATAGACCTTCCTTAAAGTTGGAGATAATTGGGTTTTCAATAAGCTCACCTGTACTACCAGAAACTGATTTTTTCGGCTTAGCCATAAGACCACGCATACCAGCTAACTGACGGATTTGCTCTTTTGAACCTCTCGCTTGAGAGTCAAGCATCATCCAGAATGAATTGAAACCTTGTTTATCTTTTGCAATTTCATTGTATAGCTTGTCAGCAACTCTGTTCGTTGCATTTGACCAAGTATCAATTATCTTATTGTAACGCTCACCGCCACTAATAACACCATTGATATAAGCCATTTCAATTCCCTCTACTTTCTTATCAGCAGAGTCAATTATTTTTGTTTTAAGCTCAGGTATCTTCACATCGTGAATAGATACCGATAGACCTCCACGTGTTGCGTAGAAGAAACCTAATTCTTTCAATCTATCTAAGAACTTAACTGTAACATCTAGGCCTGTTTCTCTGAAGCAAGCACCAATAATTTGTCTTAGTCTTTTCTTAGTTAATAACTCATTGATAAAGCCCATAGCCTCTGGAACTATATCGTTGAAGATAGCACGACCAACAGTCGTTTCTATCATTTTGCCATTCCATCTTAGCTTAATTTTAGCATGTAGATGAACAACTTTGTTATCATAAGCTAACTTAACTTCCTCAGTACTACCAAATACTTTGCCTTCGCCTTTTGCTTCTGGCTTGTGCTTAGTCAAATAATAAACACCAAGTACCATATCCTGTGAAGGTACAGCGATTGGATCACCATTCTGAGTGTGCATAATATTATGTGGAGCCAAGATAAGTAAGAATGCCTCTAATTGAGCTTCATAACTTATAGGTAAGTGAACAGCCATTTGGTCACCATCGAAATCGGCGTTGAATGCCGTACATACTAATGGGTGTAACTGAATTGCCTTACCTTCAACTAATCTAGGTTGGAATGCTTGAATACCTAATCTGTGTAGAGTAGGTGCACGGTTAAGCATAACTGGATGACCTTGGATTACTTTTTCAAGTATGTCCCATACTTCATCAGTTTTTCTTTCAACTAATTTCTTAGCCGATTTAACCGTCTTAACATATCCTCTTTCAATTAGCTTTCTAATCACAAATGGCTTGAATAACTCAACAGCCATTTCTTTTGGTAAACCACACTCATGTAGTTTCAACTCAGGACCAACTACGATAACCGAACGACCAGAATAGTCAACACGCTTACCAAGTAAGTTCTGACGGAATCTACCTGACTTACCTTTAAGTGTATCAGCTAATGATTTCAATGCTCTTTGTGAATCAGATCTTACAGCTCTTCTTGAATTATCAAAAAGTGCATCAACTGATTCTTGAAGCATACGTTTTTCATTACGTAAAATAACTTCAGGAGCTTTAATGTCTATTAATCTTTTTAGTCTGTTGTTTCTGATTATAACTCTTCTGTACAAATCGTTCAAATCAGACGTTGCAAATCTACCACCTTCCAAAGGCACTAATGGTCTCAGGTCTGGTGGAATAACAGGAATAATATCCAATACCATCCAATCCGGATCATTAGGCATTTCCTTTTCAGCATTAGGACCAAATGAATCTAAAATACCCAAACGCTTAAGAATATCTTTCTTACGAGTTTGAGAAGTTTCAGTTTTGATTCTTTCTTTTAGCATATGGTAGTCACCAAGTGGGTCTACCCTCTTAAGAAGTTCCTTGATAGCTTCACCACCAACTAAGGCAATAAATTTCTCAGGGTCTTCTTCATCCATATCAAAATGCTCATCAGGAAGTGAGTCGATAACCTCTAAATATTGCTCTTCAGTCAATAAATCTTTATTCTGAAGACCAGTATTACCAGGTTGAATAACTACGTAAGACTCGTAGTAAGCTATTCGCTCTACGTCTTTTGTAGTCATACCCAATATACCTGCTATTTTACTTGGTAAAGTACGCAAGAACCAGACGTGCACTACAGGAACAGCGAGCATAATATGCCCCATTCTTTCACGACGTACTGATTTTTGTGTAACTTCTACACCACATCTATCACAGACTATACCTTTATATCTGATACGCTTGTATTTACCACAAGCACATTCCCAATCTTTAATTGGTCCGAAAATTTTCTCACAGAAAAGACCATCTTTCTCAGGCCTGAAAGACCTATAGTTAATGGTTTCTGGTTTAGTTACTTCACCTCTAGATCTGTTAAGAATATCGTCCGGAGACGCTATCTTAATCGAAATTTTGTCGTAACCTTTCTTTGGTAATGGTATTGATTGCATAGGAATACTCCTATTTATAATTTTTTAGTTTATTCAATTTCTATATCTAAACAAAGCCCTTGTAATTCTCTCACTAATACGTTGAATGATTCAGGTATATTAGGATTAGGTAAGTTATCACCTTTTACAATTGCTTCGTACATTTTTGCTCTACCTTGTACATCATCTGATTTGATTGTCAACATCTCTTGAAGTGTATGTGCCGCACCATAAGCTTCAAGTGCCCACACCTCCATCTCTCCGAGTCTTTGGCCACCAAACTGTGCCTTACCACCCAACGGTTGTTGAGTAATTAGTGAGTATGGACCAATAGAACGAGCGTGCAGTTTATCTTCAACTAAGTGAGATAGTTTCAACATATAAATATATCCAACCGTTACTTTTTGGTCAAATTCTTCACCTGTTCTACCATCAATTAGCGTAGATTTACCGTCTCTTGGAAGTCCAGCGTCTTCTAAGAAGTCACCAACTTCATCCCAAGTAGCACCATCGAAAATCGGAGTAGCAAAATGAGTACCCGTCTTATCTCCAGCCCAACCTAGTGCAGTTTCATATAACTGACCCAAGTTCATACGCGAAGGTACACCCAATGGGTTAAGAACTAAATCAACTGGAGTACCATCTGGTAAGAATGGCATATCTTCAAGTTTTACAACTTTAGAGACAATACCTTTGTTACCGTGACGACCCGCCATCTTATCACCAACTTGTAGCTTACGTTTCTTAGCAACATAAACTTTAGCCATTTGTAAGATACCCGGTTGTAATTCATCACCAGCTGCTAATTTGTTCTTTTCAGTTTTGAAGTCAGTTTTAATATCATTTCTAAACTTCAAATAGTTCACGAATAAGTCTTTAAGAGTAGAAGAATCTTCTTTGCTTTCTAAAATACCAGCGTCTACATCTAGTAATTCAGGTTTTAATAATCCCTCCTCAAACTTATCGAATAAGTCTTTAGTAGTTAATTTTGAGCCGCCTCTGTAAACATTTACATTATTGCTCAATTTCATTCCTAAAATTTTCTTGCCATCTAGTAAAGTTCCAATTCTGTTGATAAATTCTTCATCAACTTGCTTGATTACTTTTCTTTCTCTTCTCGCATAAGCTTCTTTTCTTTTTCTTTCTCTTGTTCTAATCTCTTTGTCAGTAGTCAATACTCTTCTAGAGAATAGTTTAGTGTTTATAACAACACCTTTCAAACCAGGACTACCTTTAAGAGAAACATCTTTTACATCACCAGCCTTATCACCAAAGATTGCTCTTAAAAGCTTCTCTTCAGGTGTTGGGTCTGTTTCACCTTTAGGAGTAATTTTACCTATAAGGATATCCCCTTCACCGACTTTAGCACCATTTCTAATGATACCATGCTCATCTAAGTCTTTAGTAGATTCTTCACTAACATTAGGGATTTCACGAGTGAATTCTTCTTCACCACGCTTTGTATCTCTAACTTGTAGTGTGAATTCTTCAATGTGAACTGATGTAAATACATCTTCAGCAACAAATCTTTCAGATACAATTATCGCATCCTCAAAGTTATACCCACTCCAAGGCATAAATGCTACCAATACGTTTTGTCCTAGACCTAACTCAGCTTGCTCTGTAGAAGCACCATCACAAAGTGGTTGACCTTCTACAATCTTATCACCAGCTTTTACAAGTGGTTTTTGATTGATACAAGTATCTTGGTTAGTTCTAAAGAATTTTAATAATTTATAAGTCTTAACTTCTTCGAAATCGAAGTCTGTTAGTTTTTCTACATCTGATCTGTTATCTTCATACTTAACTCTAATTTCTTTAGCGCTAACATATTCAACAACACCATCAGCTTCTGCTAAGATCATAGTTTTAGAATCTTTTGCTGCTTTTGCTTCCATACCAGTACCAACAATAGGTGCCTTAGGATTAAGAAGTGGAACAGCTTGACGTTGCATATTCGCGCCCATTAATGCACGGTTGGCATCATCATGTTCAAGGAATGGAATCATAGAAGATGCAAGAGAAGTTATCTGGTCAGTAGATACATCAATGTAGTCTACCTCTTCAGGAGCGACTAACACGAAGTCTCCTGACTTACGAGCTTTTACTCTATCACCTATCAGCTTACCTTTCTTATCAGTTAAAGTTGAACATGTACAAATAATTTTGCCATCTTCTTTTTCAGCCGTTAAAAAGTCTATATCTTCAGTAACAATACCTTCAATTACTTTTCTATAAGGAGTTTGTATAAAACCTAAAGTGTTTATTTCTGCATGAATTGCAAGTGAAGAAATCAATCCAATGTTTGGACCCTCAGGAGTCTCAATTGGACAAAGTCTTCCATAATGAGTATAGTGAACATCACGTACCTCAAAACCAGCTCTTTCTCTTGTCAAACCACCTGGACCTAATGCAGAAGTTCTTCTCTTATGAGTAATCTCTGCAAGTGGATTAGTTTGATCCATAAATTGAGATAACTGGTTAGTTCCAAAGAATTGGTTAACAACTGAACTAATAGTTCTTGCATTAACTAACTCAGATGGAGTTAAGTTCTCGCCATCGTGGATACTCAATCTTTCTTTAATAGTTCTAGCCATACGAGCTAAACCAATATTAAATTGAGAACCAAGCTGCTCACCTACTGTTCTTACTCTTCTGTTACCCAAGTGATCTATATCATCACCTGTGTGTTTAGCATCGTGAAGTTCAATAAGTTGCTTAATAATCTCAACGATATCAGTATTTGTAAGTGTGGTTGTTTCCTCCTCAATATCTAGACTAAGTCTATCATTAAGTCTGTAACGACCTACAATACCTAAATCATATCGTTTATCACTGAAGAACATTCTTTCTAATAGCTGTGCAGCTGTATCCACATCAGGTGGCTCACTTGACCTTAGAGTACGGTATATTGTTTCCAATGCATCATCTCTGTTTCTAGAAGTATCTTTAGTGATAGTTCTAGCGATTAGTGGCTCATCAGTGGGGTCAACAAAGCCGTATAGCTTTATTTCTTCTGCATCAGAATCAGTTAATTTTTTGTAAAGTTCTTCATCTAAAATCATATCACGAGTAGCTATTATCTCACCAGTTGCCATATCAATAACATCTGATGCAATTTTTCTACCAACGTGCTCTTCTTTCAAATCTTTAATTGCATATTCATTAGCTAATTCGAATAAAGAAAGAATGTCTTCATCAGAAGAATACCCAATAGCACGTAATAGTGTAGTTACAGGGAACTTTTTCTTTCTATCGATATAAGCATACATGATTTCATGTATATCAGTAGTGAATTCAACCCACGATCCTCTGAAAGGAATGATACGTGCAGAATAAATTCTGGTACCATTGGGGTGAACCGCGTCATCAAAGAATACACCAGGTGAACGGTGAATCTGTGAAACGATAGCTCGTTCAGCACCATTGATAATGAATGTACCTTTAGGAGTCATAGAAGGAATATTACCTAGGTAAACTTCTTGTTCTACGGCCTCAATATAATCTTCAGATTCTTTATCCGCTTTACTTGATAATATAAGCTTTGCTTTAAGTGGTTTTGAAAAAGTAAGTTCTCTTTCTCTACACTCTTCTTCAGAATATTTAGGTTTTTCGATTGTATATTCTAAGAATTCAAGTTGGAAAATTTCTGAATTATCTAGAATAGGAAAATTTTGATGGAAAGATTGTTGTAAACCTTTCATTTCTCTCTTGTGTGGAGGTACGTTTTCTTGTAAGAAATTATCGTACGCTTCTACCTGAATGTTAAGCAAATCAGGATATTTCGACTTCGAGATGTTTGATTTAGCAAAGGTAACTCTATTTCTTAGTCTATGAATACCCCTAGATGTTTCTAGCTTTGGATATTTCTTAGCTAAGCTGCTTGATTTTGTTTCCTTAGTATTCGCACTCATATAAGTACTCCGATTTCTTCGATTTTTCTTTTTAATATAGGAAAAGGATTTTTTGACAAAGCACCTACTCTTGAGGTAATTCGTCAAAAAACCCTATTAATTTTTATATATTATATCGTCGATATGTAATATTAGTCAATCTGTAATAATAAATATAAACGACCAAACGGCATGTAATATGCCGCTCAGTCGTATAAGTTAAAAACTTATTTTAAAGTAACTTTAGCGCCAGCTTCTTCTAGCTTGCCTTTTACTTCTTCAGCATCAGCTTTGTCAGCACCTTCTTTAAGTACTACTGGTGCAGATTCAACTTTCTCTTTAGCTTCTTTCAAGCCAAGACCAGTGATTTCTCTTACTGCTTTAATAACATTAAGTTTACTACCACCGATTTCAGTTAATTCTACATCAAAGCTATCTTTAGCTCCTTCACCGCCGCCTGCATCGCCACCGGCAGCGCCAGCAACCATAACTGGAGCAGCAGCGCTTACACCAAATTTCTCTTCTAATGCTTCTTTCAACTCAGCAGCTTCAACTAATGTAAGCTCCGAGATTTGATCTACTAGTTTTTCAACTGTTTCAGACATTCTATAACTCCTAATAAAAAATTATTTTTTTATAAATTAATTGTTTTGTTTAATTAAGCGACATCGCTTTTTGATTTAACACCTTCGTGAATCACGTAGGCAAGATCACGCATAACAGCACCGATAGAACCAACAATACCAGAAGCCGGAGCGTTGATAGAACCAACGATAGCAGCCATGATATCTTCTTTTGTAGGTAATGCAGCCAATGTTTTAAGCTGAGTATTATCGAAGTATTTACCATCGATAATTGCCGCTTTCAACTTCGGTCTTTCCTTATCTTCAAAAGCTTTTTTGATGATTTTAGCAGGTGTTACAGGATCTTCGTAGCCGAAAACCATACCAGAATAACCTTTAAAGTCCTCATCTTTGAATTGAAAATTTTCATTTCCATTCAAAGCTCTAAGGAATAAAGTATTCTTAGCTACTTTGTACTTAAATCCACCTGAATTCAATTCAGCACGGAAGTTATTAGCTTCTGCAACTGTCATGTGCTCAAAGTCGATTAAGTAAGCAGCGCTAGCGCCTTCCAAGTAACCTTGTATTTCTTCAACTGTTTGTTTTTTGTGCTCTAATGTAATCATTGTATTTATTACCGTTTGTTATCCAATTTTGGATTAAATGTAGAAGCATTTAATAATTAGAGTGCGTAAATTTTTTGTTTATTTCTTTTTTATTGTTGTTTCTTTGCTTTGAAGCTACTTTCATCTATGGCCAAACTTGGACCCATAGTTGAAGAGAAAAATACACTCTTGATGTATTTACCTTTTGTAGAAGCAGGTCTGCTTTTCAAAATAGTTTCGTAAAACAAGTTAACATTATCTTTTAGTGAATCATGATCAAAACCACGTTTTCCAACAGCACCAGCAATATTTCCAGATTTATCTACTCTGTACTCGATTTTACCAGCTTTTAACTCTTCAACAGCTTTCGCTACATCGAAAGTTACTGTACCAATCTTTGGGTTAGGCATTAGTCCACGAGGTCCTAATATACGACCTAGTTTACCAACTTCACCCATAACATCTGGAGTAGCAACAACTACGTCAACTTCAGCCCAGCCAGATTTAATTTTATCTACGTATTCATCCAAACCAGCATAGTCTGCACCAGCGTCCAATGCCTCTTTATCTTTAGGAGTTTTAGCAAATACTAATACTCTTACAGATTTACCAGTACCATGAGGTAATGAAACCGTACCACGGATATTCTGATCAGATTTACGAGGGTCAACACCTAAGTGCATTGAGATTTCGAATGATTCGTCAAATTTAGCAGATGGATTAGCTTTTATAAATTCAATGGCTTCATCTACTGTATATTTTTTATTCTTGTCTAATTTTGATACAATCGACTTGTATCCTTTACCACGTTTGTTCATTTTATTGTTCCAATATATTTAATATAGCAGGATTAACCTTTGAAGTTAACACCCATAGAACGTGCAGTACCTTTTATCATTTCTACTGCCGAATCTATAGTTGTACAATTCAAATCTTCCATTTTAACCTTTGCTATCTCTTCGCACTGTGCACGAGTGATAACTCCAACTTTTATCTTATTGGGTTCACCAGAACCACTTTTTAACTTAATTGCATTTTTTATAAGCACTGCAGCAGGAGGAGATTTGGTAACAAACGTAAAAGACTTATCAGCATAAAACGTAATCTCAGCAGGGATAATTAAGCCCCTATCATTCTGAGTTTTCGCGTTAAATGCTTTTACGAATTCCATACCATTCAAACCTCTTTGACCGAAAGCAGGACCTACTGGTGGGGCCATTGACGCTTCACCGGCTTTTAACTGCAGCTTGAATGTACCAGCAACTTTTTTAGCCATTTTAAACTCTGTGTTTAATGTTAATTATTATTATCAGAAGGGTTCTCTATTTCAACTTGAGTAAAATCAAGCTCGACAGGAGTTTTCCTGCCTAAGATTCCCACTTCAACTTTTAATTTCTGTTTTTCATTATTGACTTCTTTTACAGTACCACTAAATGTATTGAATGGTCCATCAATAACTTTGATTGGATCACCAATTTCAAATTGCGTTTCTACTGTAGCAACGTCTTTTCTTTCTTCTAATCTACCAATGATTCTATCAACTTCATCCTTTCTTAGAGGTGTTGCTTCGTTTCTTCTTCCTACGAAACTTACAACTGAAGGTAAATTCTGAACCACGTCTTGAACTTTAAGATCCAAAACAGCATGAAGAATAATGTATCCCGGTAAAAAGTTTCTTGTTTTGGTACGTCTTTTACCACCTCTTACTTCGAACACAGTCTCTTCAGGTATGACAACTTCTAATATTCGTTCGTCAATACCCAATCTTTTAGATTCAATTTCTATCAGATTTTTAACTTTTTGTTCGTGTCCAGTAAAAGTACGTAAAGCATACCAATTGGGCTTTTTCCTTTCTTCTTCTTTTGCTTGCGGATCATACATATATTATTTTACCCAAATATTGCGAACAACTGATCTACACCAGTTTTAATTATATAGTCGAAAACTGCGACTATTAGAGTTATAACTGCAGTAACTACAACAACAATCTGACTTGACTTAAGAAGGTGTTCCTTCGTTGGCCAAGCTACCTTTTTCATTTCGGCAGTTACTTCTTCTGTTATCTTTTTTATTTTTCCTATCATATAAAACTCTTAAGTTATATTACTTGCACGGGTGGTAGGACTCGAACCCACAGCCAATGGTTTTGGAGACCACTACTCTACCAATTGAGCTACACCCGTGTGTGTTAGTCCTTATTCAAAATTTTCAATTTACAATTAACTGAGCTAGTGAGCGGACTTGAACCGCCGACCTCATCCTTACCAAGGATGTGCTCTACCAGCTGAGCTACACCAGCATTAGCACACGAACTTTACAGAATAGAAAAAAATTGAGATAAATTTCTTTACCTCAACTCACAAGTTTTTCATTTTTTGCACTGGTTGCTCATATAACGACACCAAAATTTGAGCGGGAGACGAGACTCGAACCCGCGACCCTCAGCTTGGAAGGCTGATGCTCTACCAACTGAGCTACTCCCGCGCATTTTATTTTGCTTATCTATAGTGGGCAGGGAAGGATTCGAACCTCCGTAGGGTTGCCCCAGCAGATTTACAGTCTGCCCCGGTTGACCGCTTCGGTACCTGCCCCAATATATTTGAGCTTACAAAACTAATTGATTGAATTGTAAAAAGCAAGTTTTTAGGAAAAAAAGTTTTTTTTCTATCTACTTTTTACTTCCATCAATATATTATCATATTTTGTTAGAACAAGATTTGCAATCTAAAAAAAAAACTTATTTATTTATTGAACTTTTTATTCAAATATTTCATAAAAGATCAAATAATTTTTAATTCTAGTTGGGAAGACCCAGCTATTGATAGAAAATTATTAAACTTAGATAACTCAAGTGAGATTCTAACTATCACTAGTGCTGGTGATAATATACTAGATTATTTACTTGATTCACCAAAATCAATAGCCTCAGTTGACTTAAACCCCTCTCAGACTGCCCTTGCAGAATTAAAACTAGCTATAATCAAAGCAGACTCTTATGATGATCTATTCAAGCTTTTTGGCAATGGGCATTATACTAACTTTGAGAATCTTCTAGTACGTATTAGTCCAAACTTGTCAAGTGATTCCTTTAACTTTTGGGCAAAGAGAACAATGTACTTTAACTCTAGATTAAGCTTTTATCATTATGGTACTTCTGGCTTAATTGCTCGTGGATTTCATTACCACCAAAAACTGAGCCCGAAATTGAGAAGATTAGTGTTGGAACTAGCTGATAGCTCAGATATTAAACAACAACATAGAAAGTACAAAGAATTAGAATCTCTATTATTTGATAATTGGCTAGCTCGTTTCTTATTAGATAATCGATTAGCACTTTCATTATTCGGAATACCTGACCAGCAATATGAATTAGTCAAAAAGTATAATGAATATCAAAATATACATAAGTTTATAGTCGGGTCGTTAAGTAATGTTTTCAAGGAATTTAAATTATCTGACAATTAC
This sequence comes from Bacteroidota bacterium, assembly GCA_040264895.1. Taxonomy (GTDB): domain Bacteria; phylum Bacteroidota; class Ignavibacteria; order Kapaibacteriales; family UBA2268; genus PGYR01. Next base: position 5,761 of record JBDQHL010000028.1, on the reverse strand, counting down.
TTTTGGTATCTTTATATTAATGGTATGTATTCTAAGAAAACTTGTCCTAACTATCTTAAAGAAAGCAATTTCGAATTACTAAAAGCTAATGCTAGTAGAGTAACTTTAAAAACAGATACATTTTATAATACTTTGAAAGTATCAAATTCAAATATATTTTCTCATATTATATTATTAGACCACTTCGATTGGTTCTGGAAGGATAGAAATACACAGTTTTCAGTTTGGAAAGAAATACAAAGAGTAGCAAAACCAAATGCAAAAATTCTTTTCCGTTCTGCTGCGAGTAGGAGAGATTACCTAATCCCTGAAATTCGAAATGGAATTGAATTCAGAGATGACCTGACTGATGGTTTAAACAATCGTGGTAGAGTTGGGACTTATGGTAGTGTAAACTTTGGTATAATTAAACCAGATACAACTAATTAATTATCAAAAAAGTAACTCTTATATACTTTCGTATGTTATTTTAGTATTAATGATAAATCAACAACTAGTAAATCTAAATGAAAATCGGACTTTTCCCACTTAATATAGTACTATTCCCAGAATCAATCTACCCTCTTCATATATTTGAAGACAGATATAAAAAACTGTTATCAGAATGTGAAGAAGAAGACAAGGAGTTTGGAGTTGTGTATGCAAATGGAAACAACATACTGACCATAGGTTGTACTGCTAAAGTACATAAGCTAATCAAAAAGTATGATGATGGGAAAATGGACTTGAATGTGATAGGGAGTAGAAAATTCAAAATAAATGATATTGATGAGCTTCCTGACGGTTTATTAGTAGGTGATATAGATTATTTGAATAATATAGAAGAAAAAGTAGATGAGAGCTTATTAGAAGAATGCCTTGACCTCTACAATTTCATAACTAATAAAATTCCAGTATTTAGAGTTCAAAGAACTACTAAAGAAATTCTGAAGAATAAGCTTGCGAGTTATTATTTTGCTCAAAAATCGGGATTGATTGCTAAACAAAAGCAAGCACTATTAGAAATGAGTAGTGAGAATTTGAGATTAGAATTCATCAGAAAACATTTAGAAGGCATTAAACCATCAGTTGACAAGGCCGTAGAAGTAGAGAAAATAATTAGAAATGATGGATACCTGCCCCCTAAGGAGAAATAAATGCTACCAATAATAATGGGAATTGTTAACGTGACTCCAAATTCTTTCTCTGATGGAGGAGATTATAACACCAAGTCAGATGCAATTGAACACTCTTTAAAATTAATAGATGATGGCGCTGAAATTATAGATATTGGCGGAGAAAGCACTCGGCCTGGATCTGACCCCGTAGCAGTAGATGAGGAAATTAGCAGAACAATTCCAGTTATAAAAGGAATACGAGAAGTTAATAAAAATATCAGCATATCAATTGATACAACCAAGTATGAAGTAGCTAAACGAGCTCTTGACTTAGGTGCTGAAGTCATTAACGACGTGAGTGCCCTTGACGAAGAACCGAGATTCGTGAACCTAGCTAATGAGTATAGTGCCGACTTAGCTTTGATGCATAAAAAAGGTACTCCAAAAGATATGCAGAAGAACCCTACTTATGATAATGTTTGTAATGAAGTACATAATTACTTGTCTAACAAAGCAGAACAAGCACAAATAGAGGGAAAGGTAATTGTAGATGTTGGTATAGGATTCGGTAAAACACTAGAACATAACCTAACTTTATTGAATAACTTAGATTTATTCAACTCTATAACTGGTCATCAGTTACTTGGAATAAGCAGAAAGTCGTTCATTAAGATGATGTTCGGAATAGAGAATGCAAAAGACAGAGATGTTCACACTGCTATGATACATTCCCAATTACTAAATAAAAATGTTGAGATATTAAGAGTACACAACGTAAAACTAATCAAACAAATGTTAGAGCTGCATACTACTTTCAATAGTTAAAATGAATACCTCATACCAAAGTTAATACCTTTTTTACTAGTATTATATAGCTTACTTTCAAAATTATATTTAGCATAATTTGCACCATACCCTATCATTATTGAGTATGTATTGTTGAGATTAAACATCATACCAGATTCAACTACCATAGCAAAACCATTAGATAGACCACCAACTGTTAATTGAACATAAGGTGTTATTAATCCATTAAGTATTAATTCATCTGGAGCATAACGTAATCCTAGGTTAAAAGACGTCATAGATTCATTATTATAAGTAACTTGTTCATTAGGTGTAAGTGGATTAGAAGTCCTAATCACATACTGCTCTCTGCCTATTAGACCAATAGCGTGTAAATCATCAACAATTTCAAAGTTAACACCAATCATCATATCATTAAGAAGTTCATTCTGGTCAGGATTGTTTCCGCCTCTTAACTCAATTGCTAATCCAGTTTCTTCAATATAATTTCCTCTGTCAATTGACAAAGGTACAACAGGTTGGCTCTCGTGGTTAATCATATTAACTTTAACTCGAGCATAACCATTTTCATTAATATTATGTTGGTAATTATTGTTTAGATTCGTTGTTCTATTTGTGTTTTCTTCTATTACATCGCTATCTAAACTTGCTATATCTTGATTTTCAGTTTCATTAGCGATAATATTTGAGTTACTTTCATTAGTATTATCAGAGTAAGTAGTTACTATATTACTATTTTGATATCTGCCGGTATTATTCTGATTGTTTTCAACTCTATTTGTAGTTTCATTTGAAGAAACTATTGGTAGAGAAGAATGTGAAGCGTCATCAGTATAATTTTGAGCTAACGTTACACCAGCTAAATCAGAGCTACTCTGACCTAATTGCATATCAAAGTTCATAAATAATAATGTAGATATAGTAGCCGCTATAGCGACAGACGCTAAAGTAGACAAATTATCACTAAACACGCTGAGTATACTAACACCAGAGGCAGATGCAAATATAGACGCACCTGGTTTTCTACTTCCCTCAGAAATTGGTGCTTCAGTTGACTCTGAAGGGATTGAGAAACCCAAGCTACTGAAAACTGCATTAGTTGATTCTATTGGTGGTGATATATTATTCATGTCATTGGAAGCAATTTTCATCATACTCAACTGCTGTCCAAATTCACCTCTTAGAGACTGGTCCGAAGCTAATGCTTGGAATAAGGCATCTTCTTCTGCCCCACCTAATCCAGTGTCTAAGTATTCATGTATCATTTGATCGTAAGTCATATTAAAAAACTCAATTATTTATTATTCTTTATTTCTTCTAAGTAAGGAGCAAGAATTTCTTTAATCTTAGATTTAGCTCGCCAATATCTATTTCTAGCAGTAGATTCTGGTGATTGTGTTATCTCTGAGATTTCTTTGTACGAAAAACCATGGTATTGCCTAAGTACAAATGTCTCTTTATATTCAAACTCTAATACTTCTAGTGCATTGTTTATAAGTTCTAGAAGTTCCTTTTGCTCATAACCAGTATCATTTGTCTTAAGGTTATATTCTTCTAAATCTATATGTACTCTCTTACTTCTGGTATAATTAAGACAAAGGTTTCTAGCGATCGTTATTAATAATCCAGACACACTTGATATGTTCTTGTTTGTCTTAGATTGATCGAAAAAATTGCAGAATGTTTCTTGAAATATATCATTTGCATCCTCCTTATGTCCTGTTACTCTTAAGCAATAAGCATAAATCTTTTGTGAATAGCGCGAATATAGCTCTGCAAAAGCATTTTCTGCTTTTGGTTTATCCTCACTTAAAGCTTCGTAAAGCTCTATGTCAGTATATTTGCTATAAAGTTTATTCATTTTTGTTACACTCCTATATATAGAGACACATGAACACTAAAAATGTCTCAATTTTTACTGTTTTTTTTTGATATTTTTAAATTAAAAGTAATTTTTTACAGCTTTGTGCTAATTATGACTACGTTAAATTAAAGAATTTATAGGATAAAATGAAATTTTTTATAATTCAAATAAAAAAGCCATTGTAGTTAAAAACATACAATGGCTTTACTTAATTTACTTTTATATATAAATAGTTTAGGCTTATCCCTCAGCTTCAGGTATTGGTAAAGCAACTATACTAGTTACTTCTGGATACTTAACTTTTACTAATATTACATCACCTGGTGATTTGCTTTCTATAATATCTTTCAACTCTCTTGTTGAGCTTACATCTTTCCTATCCGCTTGTACTATAACTCCATTCGGGAACATTCCCCTTTCTGAGGCTAGACTGAATCTATCTACATTAGTTATAAGTACACCGTTATCTGTTTTATATTCTTCTTTAATATTATCATTTAGTTTTTCTACTGAAAAACCAAGTTTGTCGAAATCAATTGAGTTTTGCTTCAAACCTGTTGTGCTTTCATCTTCTGCATTGCTGTCCGTATTGTCAGCAAATCCTTCTTCTCCATCTCTTGATTTTAAAACAACAGTCTTATTTATTTTTTCCCCATTTCTCAATATGAGTAAATCAACCTCATCTCCTGCTTTGTTTTGAGCAATTCGACTTTGCAGTTCAGATGAAGAATAAAGTTTGTTGCCTTCTAATTCAAGCAACACATCTCCTTCTTGGATTCCAGCATCTTCAGCAGCACTTCCTTCTAATATACTGCCAACAACTACGCCATAGACTTCATCTAAGCCTAAACCCTGTGCCATGATTTCATCTTTTACACTGCTTATGCTAACACCGATATACCCTCTGTCAACTTCACCATCGTCAATCAAATCATCAATAACTGATTTTACCAAGTCAACTGGAATTGCAAATCCATATCCTATATAATTTCCTGTACTTGTAGCAATAGCTGTATTAATACCAGTCAACGAACCATTCATATTGAACAGACCTCCACCAGAATTACCAGGATTTATAGCGGCATCTGTTTGTATGTAATATTCTACAGAATAACTATCCCTATTCATACCTAGTTGACCTCGACCAATTGCACTAACAATACCAGTTGTTACAGTTGAAGATAAACCTAATGGATTACCAACAGCAACTACCCATTCACCAACTTTTACAGACTTAATATCTGCAAAATGTACTGAAGGGAAATCATTATCATCTGTAATGAGTCTAATTACAGCCAAATCAGTTAATGGATCAGCGCCAACTAATTCAGCCTCGAACACTTTCTTATCTAAAGTAGTAACCTTAATCGATTGAGCATCTTCCACTACATGATTGTTAGTTACTATATAACCATCTTGAGAGATGAATACTCCTGAACCATTTCCTCTTACCAAATCACCTCTTTCTTGTCCTCCTCTTGGTCTAAAAAATTCGTAGAATTCTTCCAACCTTGGATCACGTTTTCTTTTAGAAGTTACCTCAATACTCACAACTGATGGTAGAACTACCTCTGAAACACTTGTAAATGCGTTGTTTAATTCCCTCATTCCTTCGGATTGAGACACAGGTGAATTGGATGCACCAAATTTCTTTTCAGATGCAAAGATTTGACCGATATCTTCTGTAGAAAAGTTAGAGATTAATAATACCCCCATGAACATTCCTAAAGCGACTAAGAACGAGGAGCCAATAATAATTTTTTTCATTGAATACCTCTTATTTTTTTTGATTGTTTCATTTTTTATTTATTGCCTTTTAATAAACGAATAAAACTGAATATAGTTTCTTGTCTTAATGTCTATCAAAAAAAACAATAATTATTATTAATTTTTATTCTAAAAATGAGAATTATTTATTAAGTTACGGTACTTAAAAAAAATATTTAGAGAAAATTTGAAAAAAGTAATATTTGCTGTCGTTGCTGTTTTATTT
>JBDQHL010000027.1:0-19569 GCA_040264895.1 Bacteroidota bacterium | reverse complement strand
TTTTTCAGATTTTTCTTTAAGATTATCTCTTTTGGTTACATAGTTATATTTATTAATTATACCATAGTCAGTAAAAAGATAAAAAATTAGAATAATACAAACAATAACCCCACCAACGATTATATGTCGCTTGATGGGGTTTTGATATAATTTTTCTTTTTCAGACATTTTATGATGCAAATTGCTTCATAAACTCAACGAAATCATCCATTTCTTTTTTAGTTCTTACCTCAGTAACAGCAATTAATATTGTATTCTCAACACCAGAGTGAGCAGAAACATCTATTCCCGCCAAGAAACCCTCGTCATTTGCTTTATCAAGTACTTCGTTTATATCATATGGTAGTTTCATTGCAAATTCAAATACAAAAGGTCTGTTATTTAACAAATCAAAACCATCTAATTTTTGTAGTTCTTCAGCTAAATAATGTGCTTTTTGGAATGATTGCTGAGCCACTTCAGTAATACCTGATTTACCCATTGTTTCCATATAGACAGTCGCTGCCAACATGAATAAACCTTGATTAGTACAAATATTAGAAGTAGCTTTTTCTCTCTTAATTTGTTGTTCTCTGGTTTGAAGAGTTAAAACAAATCCTCTCTTACCATCTAGATCTTTTGTAACACCTGTTAATCTTCCTGGTATTTTACGAACGTATTCTTTTTTACAAGCAAATATACCTAGATAAGGACCACCAAAACTTAATGGTATCCCCAGTGGTTGTCCCTCAGAAACAACAATATCGGCATTGTAATTACCAGGTGCTTCTAATACACCTACTGAAAATGGATCAGCAGCAACTATAAATAGAGCTCCATTATCATGTGCTAACTTTTCAATTTTATATACATCTTCTAAAGAACCAAGAAAGTTAGGTTGTTGAACCACAATTGCAGCAGTATTTTCATTAATTAGAGATTCTAATTTGTCAAACTCAGTTGTACCATCACTATGAACTGCATCCTGAAATTTAAATTTTCTACCTTGTGTGACAGATTTAACCACTTCCTTATAATTTGGATTTACAGTTCCTGCGTAAACAACTTCAGTTTTTCTTTTAATTGCAGTAGCCATTAGCACAGCCTCTGCTAATGCAGTACCACCGTCATAAAGTGAAGCGTTAGCAACATCCATATCATAGAGATTACATATCATAGTTTGAAATTCATACATAGCTTGTAATGTACCTTGGGAAACTTCAGCTTGATATGGTGTGTAAGCCGTTCTGAATTCTGCTCTATTTATAGTATCACCAACTATAGATGGAATATATCTTTCGTAAGCTCCACCACCCATAAAACATATGTGTGAAAATGCAGAGTTATTTTTCATTGAATAAGTGGTTAACAACCTTGTTACTTCATATTCAGAAAGTTGTTTAGGAAAATTCATACCTCCATTATATCTCACTTCTTGAGGTATATTGGCAATCAATTCTTCAAAATCATTGACACCAATCTTATTTAACATTATTTCTCTATCTCTATCAGACGCTGGAACGAATGGCATAAAAACTCCATTAATTTTATTTTTTTCTTTAGCTACAAAATTACTATCAATTCATAGGATTTGCAAACTTATTGTTAGTGCTAAATCAATATATTTAAATTAAAAAACCCTTGAGGCTAATTCCTAAGGGTTATAACTTATTCTCAACTATTTTATTTTATTTTATTCTTATATTTCCAAATCATCAAGTGCTCTTTTACCACCTGCCTTTTCAACTAAAATGTCATCATAATAGTCTGCAACACTTGCTACAGCATTTATTGAACTTTTTAGATTAGATTCTGAAAAATCATTTGCTAAGATCGAGTGTTGAAAAATAATAGTATCATCAAACAATAATCCAAATCCACCGAATTTTAGTTCAGAATTTGCTCTTAATAGAAAGTTTTTAATATCATTATTTACATTAGCATCTTTAACTACATGCGAAACTAAATCTATTACCACGTGTTCATTTGTGATATTGTCCGCTTTTACCATAACTTGAGTTGAACCTTTGGTAATTGTTAAAGAATTATCTTCAAAAAATGTAGTATCATTATAATTGTTTTCGAAAAATGATTTTAATTGCTCATTTACTTCATTTATATTTTTTCCCATAGTTTCCTTCCTACTTATTTAATTGTGCTTTTAATTTAGCTAACTCATCGTCAACATCTGAATTAGTGAGATTCGCAAACTCCTCTTCTAATGATGTATCAGAACTATTCAATTCGCCAAAAGCTTCAGCTTCAGACTCCATTTGTTCAACTTTGCTTTCCATTTTTTCAAATTTTGAAAAAGCATCATTTCCAGCACCAGACATTGCTTGTTTTAATTGTTTCTCAGCTTTTGCAGCATTAGACCTAGCGATTAAAGTGTTTTGTCTTGATCTTGCTCTTTGTCCAATCTTCGTTGAATCTGTTTCTGATTTGCTATTGATTGAGCAACTGACACTGTTGCTTTATTTACAGACTCTTCCATCTCTAGAACCATCTGTTTGCTCATTTTTTCAGGATCTTCAGCCTTATCTAAAAGGTCATTGATGTTTGCTTTTATTACATCGGACATTCTTGTGAATATTCCCAAATTTTCATGTACTCCATATAAAAAGAAATAAAAATCGATAATTATTGTATTATCTTACAATTTTATTCGTAATAATATTAAATTAGTTGTAATACAAATATTGAAAACAAGGAGAAAAACATGAGTTTTGATATAGGCGGAATGATGGAAAAAATCAGAAATATGCAAACTGAGATGGAAGAAACTAAAAGAAAGTTAAAAGAGATTAAAGTATCTTCTGAATCTGGTGGTGGTATGGTAAAAGTTACAATGAGTTGTGATACTAGAGTAAAATCTATTGTCATTGACGAATCTTTATTAAAATCTGATGATAAATCAATGATAGAAGATTTGGTAGTTGCTGCTACTAATAAAGCTATTGAAGAAGTTGAGAAAAGAGCAGAAGAAGAAGTGGGGAAATTGAAAGGTGGTTTACCCAATATACCAGGTTTGAACTTAGGATTATAATGAATAAAGGCGTAGAAAGTATAGAAAGAATGGTTGATGTTCTATCTTCCCTACCTACTATAGGAAGTAAGACTGCGAGAAGACTAACATACTTTATATTAAATAAGGATAGCAATTTTGCAAATAAATTTGCCGAAACACTAATTAATCTTGTAAACAACGTAAACTTATGCAACAAATGCTTTAATTTTACTGATAATGAAACATGTAAAATTTGTGATTCAGAGAAAAGGAACAAGAAAAAGTTGTGTGTAGTCGAAGGACCTTCAGACGTAAGCTATATTGAAGATACAAATGAATTCAATGGCTTATATCACGTTCTTCATGGTGTAATTAACCCAATGAATGGAATTACACCTGAGGATTTGAAGATAAGAGAATTAATTAATAGGTTAAGTGGCATTGAAGAAGTTATAATTGCTCTAAATCCAAATGTTGAGAGTGATATAACTGCTCAATATTTAGCAAATATGATAAAACCACTCGATATAAAAATAACGAAATTAGCAAGTGGAATACCACTTGGTACGAGTATAGAATATTCTGATAGTGCAACATTAAGTCGTGCTTTGGAAGGAAGAGTCATTATAGAGTGAGAGTACTTTTATTCATATTGTTTTCTATCTCTATGGTATCTTGTGAGCTATTTAGTACTCGTACTCCAGAAGAACCAGATAGTGATGGTACAGGATATATACCACCAACTTCGTTTGATTTAGTTATTGAAAACCTAAAGAATTCTGTAGCAGAAAAAAACCTAAATAACTATCTATTATGTTTCTCTGATTCAAGTTTTACTGATATAAAAGACTATCAATACATAGCTACACCTCAGATTGCAGCTCAGAATCAAACTTTATTTTCTAACTGGGGAGTTGAGAGTGAGGAGAAGTACTTCAACTCAATGATAACTGCTAGTTTGGATCAAGTTAGACCGTCTTTAACATTTACTGATGAGCAATATCAAAATTTTAGTGATTCAATAATTTTTACAAGTAATTATATACTTAACATTAACTTTAATGATCAACAATCTAACAACAATTACTCTGGAAACCTGAGAATTGTATTAAAAAACAGCCCGACTGGTTTTTGGTATATAACAAGTTGGTATGATTTTGAAAGAGAAGATACGGAGCTGTTAACATGGTCTTTCCTAAGATCAAAATATTACTATTAGCAACTGTTCTATGTTCATGTAACCCTTTTGCACCAAGTCAGTACGATGGGAATGATGAAATCATAGTTATCGGTGATCAAACCACAGTAGAAGGAGTATTCCAAAACTGGAGATATTCTTATATATTTGCTGACACCTCTGTATACAGTAACTTATTAGCAGAAGATTTCTCCTTTGTCTACAGAAATTATGACTTAGGCATAGATAATTCTTGGGGCAGAGATGTTGATCTTAGGACTACTAGAACTTTATTCGATTCTACAGAAAGTATTGATCTTATTTGGAATGAGATTATTTATGAAATAGGTGATTCCCTTTCAAAAAATATTCTTAGAAGTTTTAATTTACAACTTGCTTTTAGTGCTGAAGATATAGCAAGAATCAATGGTAGGGCAAACATACAATTGATTAGGAATAAAGCAGATGACGAGTGGAAAATTGAAGTTTGGCGAGACGAATCTAACTATTAGAAATAATTGGTATTTCTATTCTAAAAGTAGTTCCCCTACCCGGATTCGAATCTTCTACCCAAATTTTACCTTTATGATAATCTTCAATTATTCTTTTACTAAGACTTAAACCTAACCCCCAACCTCTCTTTTTAGTGGTAAATCCAGGCACAAAGATTTGTTTTTTTATCTTATTCGGCATTCCTTTACCATTATCTTTTACAAATAATCTTACTCTATCCCCAGTTACTCTCATCGTTACTCTTATGTAACCATTCTCTTCTTCTATAGACTCAGCTGCGTTTTTTATTAGATTTTCCATAACCCAAGTAAACAAGTCAACGTTCATATTGACAACAATTTTATCCTTTGGAAAGTCTCTTATTATTTCTACTTTTCTTCCTAGGTGAGGTAATCGCTTTTCTACATAGTTACAAGCGGTGTCAATAACATAATATATATGTTCATTCTCTAACTCGGGTTTTGAACCAATCTTTGAGAACCTGTTTGCTATGGTTTTCATTCTATTCACATCATTATCCATTTCAGATAATGTCTCACTTATCGACTTAGGATCATCTATATGAATACGAAGTATTTCCATCCAGGCTAATAATGAAGAAAGTGGAGTACCTAATTGATGGGCGGCTTCTTTAGACATACCTACCCAGACTTTTGACTCTTCATTTCTTCGCACACTATTAAATATTATGTACCCAATTGAAATTAGGACAATAATCCCTATCACTGCTATTGTTGGATAAAGCTGTAGGGCGTTTACTAATTCTGAGTTATTATAATAAATTTTAGATAACACTTTACCATTGTGATCTTTGATAACAATGGGTTCATAAGTATTATTCATATCTACAATTTCTGTTTTTAGAAATTTTCGCTGTGCATCTATTGATTTGTTGGTGTCAACTTCAATGTTTCTAATATTATTCTGAAATGGAAAAAGAGGCTCATCTGATTCATCAGTTAGTATCATTGGGAATGAAATATTTGGTAATATCTGATCATTAAGAAGTAGTGAGAATTCAATATTTTCAAAATTAGGATTTTCTAAACTCTCAAGAATTTTTGAATAAGACTTTATTAGATTTCGCTCTTTTTCGATTATATCTTCAACAACTAATTGTGTTTGAATGATAATAAAAATAATAGTGAGTAAAGCAATAAATATCAAGACTAACTTAAACTGCCATTTTACAACAGGTAAGCTTGCAAACTTTGATAAATCTATTTTTTTGAAAAATTCTTTCAATTAGTTTAGTCCAAGCTACTAGTAAATTCATCAATATTGATTTCTTTTTGTTCACCTGTTGACATATCTTTTAGCAATATGTTATTATTCTGCATTTCTCTTTCTGCTAATATAATTACCTTATTAGCATCCTTTTTGTTAGCATCCTTCATCTGCGATTTGAATGACTTTCTTTGAATATCAGTAACAGTATGATATTTTTTTCTTCTCAAAACTTGAGCTAACTCAATAGACTTACTAATGTACTTAGTGTCTCCTGAAACAATATAATAATCTACTTTTTTTTCTAATTGACTTTGATCCATTATAGATTCTATTATTAGCAACAATCTTTCAACTCCAAATGCAAAACCGACAGCAGGTGTTGGTTTACCTCCAAGCTGCTGAAATAGCCCATCATACCTTCCACCACCACCAAATGAGTCTTGTGCGCCCAAAGCAGTACTTTGAAACTCGAATACGGTGTGAGAATAGTAATCTAACCCACGTACAAGTGAAGGTGTAATTTTGTAGTTAACATTTGCTTTATCTAGCAAACTAATAACAGCATCAAAAAATTCTTTGCTCTCATTATCGAGTGATTCTAGTATACTTGGTGCATCCTTAGATAGCTCAATATCTTTTGGGTCTTTTGAATCTAAAATTCTGAGTGGATTCTCATCTAGTCTTCTCAGTGAATCCTCTGATAAATCTGACTTGTATTTAGAAAAATACTCGACTAATGAATTTCTGAAATTATTTCGTGATTCATCATTGCCAAGGGAATTTATATTAAGTGAATAGTCTTCAATTCCTAATTCTTGTATCAAAGAGACAGCTAACAATATTACTTCAACATCACTTTCTGGGTTAGAAGAGGATAAACATTCCGCTCCAAATTGATGGAATTGTCTAAAGCGCCCTTTCTGAGGTCTTTCGTATCTAAAGAATGGTCCATAATACCATAATCTTTCTAACTCTCCTCTATTTGCAAGTCCATTTTGAATACATGAACGCACTAAAGCAGCGGTCATCTCAGGTCTTAGGGTCAGTGAATTATCGCCTCTATCGAGAAAAGTGTACATTTCTTTATTAACTATATCACTTGTGTCACCTATACTTCTTGAGAATACTTCTGTCGACTCAAATATAGGCGTTCTTATTTCTCTGTATCCAAAATTATTAGTAACTTTTCTTATCGAATCTTCTAAGTATTGCCACTTGATTATCTCATTAGGCAATATATCATTTGTTCCTCTGGGTGATCTTATCATTTTAATTATTTTCTAATTTGAATTTTCTTCATTAATATTTGGTTATCCGTTATCAATCGAATAAAATATACACCATTTGATATGTTTGTTATATTCAATTCTCCTTTATGGCTACCATAAGTTTTATATTCGTTCACTAAACTAAATGCTACACTTCCAGTATAGTCCACTAAATCTATTCTGACATTACTATTTTCAAGTAAATCATAACCGAAAGTGGTACTTTGAATAATTGGACTAGGTGATGGTAATTGTAAATCAAATCTATCTTGAGAATCAAATAGTCTTGCTCCACCTTCATAACATAAATCTAATAGTCGCATTTCACCATCAGCTTCATTAATCTTAAGTTTTGATTTCCCAATAACTGTAGAATTATTAATATCTAAAGTTGTTGTAGAATCGTTGCCTAGAGTAGTGTTAAACTCTAATTCTCCAATTTCTATTTCATCTGCTTGTATTGTACTTTCCTTTGTACTTAAATCAAACCATGTATCGTTAGATTCTAAATTAACAGTTATTGTCTTTATACCATTTTGAACTACTTCATTTTCAATATCGAACAAGGGAAAAAGTAAAGAACTGTTGAAGCTTAAGTCAAACTGTATACCCTCTAGCTCACCAGTATTCAACTCTTCTTTTATAGTAGTTATATAAACTTTAGCACTCACTTTTTCACCTGAATTAGCTTCTATGTTAGATATACTAACAGTTGTAGTATCGAAAACTGGAAAAGAACCAGTACCTAATAATGAAATCCTAGTAGGTGAATTATTTCCATTGTGAACTAAAACTATATCTGCATTTGATCTATCTATGTATTGAGGTGCAAATCTAACAATTAACCCTACTTCTTCTCCTGAACTGATGGAATTTAGTTCATTTTCAAATATTAATGAGTAATCATTTGATCTCGGAATATCTATATAAATAGAATCAATTTGTAATGTTTCTGAATCATTATTTCTTAAAGCTAAATCAACAGTCTTATCTCTGAAGTCGCCTATATCTACATTTTCGAATACTAAGTCATTTGCTAGTACTTCAAGTGACTCCTTTACCCCTTCACCTTCGATAGGCACTATAATATCCATACCTCTTACAACTAATACTAGCTCTGCTTTTCTTATACCAATTTCATTAGGAATAAATCTAACTTCTATATCCTGGCTGTCGAAATTTGCTACTGTATCAATTATATTATTATTCAATTGATTTAGTAATACAAAGTCTGATTTATTCTCGCCTCTAAGAAAAGCATTTTCTATTTCCATTTGAAACTTATTCAAATTTACTACTGCTTCTGTAAGTATAGTATCAGTGTAATCGCCGATATAAGTTTCATCAAACACCAGGTCCTTACTATCAAAATTCATTTTTGTAATAGTAAATTGGCAATCAGATGTATCCATTTGTAAATCTCTTTCATCAAGATTCCATATTTTTGCAGTATTATCCCAACTTGAAGTAATTACTCGTTGGCCATCAAAATTAAACATAGCAGTTCTAACTGAATTGGTATGCTCCTTGAATACATTGATAGAGTCCCCTTGAGAATTCCACATTATTGCCGAATTATCATCCCCTGAGGTAAGCATATACTCCTCACCAGAAAAGCTATTGAATGTACCTGAATTTAAAGGAAGATTAGATTGAGATGAATGTTTTAATGTAAATAGCATATCACCAGATTCAAAATCCCATACAGTGGCTTCTTTACTTAAAATATCAACAACTAATATTCTAGTTCCTGCTGAATTAATAGCGAATTGATTTACCCATCCAGCAATATCGAATTCCTTTACAAAATCATTTGTTTGAGAATCCCATACCTTGACTGAACCACCATTTCCACCAGTCAAATAGTAATCTCCTGAAGGATGGTATTCTGCAAACCACAATGGGTTATTACCATCTGGACTAAATGTGTGTTCTTCTAAACCATTTGTAGTATTAAATATCTTACATACACCAGTTTTATCAACTGATACAACTCTATCTCCTGATGGGTTGAAATTAACTGCTCTAACTTCGGATTGGTGTGTGTCAAATACATATATTGGCACACTATTATCATTTGCATCCCATAATATAACTTTATTATCATCACTTGATGAAACTATCATCTCGTCATTGGGTGATAAAACGGCGTAGTTGACCTGCATAGTGTGTTGGTCAAAATCTCTTATCAATCTACCAGTATTTGTATTCCATAGCCTTACAACGCCATCAAGACATGATGTTACAGCCTTAGATCCATCCACATGGTCAAAAAATGCAGTATTTACTGGTTCAGGGTGCTCCAAATCTAAAGTTCTACCAATATTGTTAGGCCATAATTGTACACCTCTTACCAAACACTCCTCACTTTCAATATCAGGCACAGTCCATTCGTACTCTAAATCAGTAACATTTGTAGCCAAAGTATCCCATGAATTACCATTATCATTTGAATACTCTAACTGAATTAAATCACTTGGAAGTAATCCTGACCATTCAACATTATACTTTTCACCAACTATAAGTACTTCGTCACATACATTTGGATTCTCGATTTTAATGTTTTTTACAACAGGCGGTGTGTTAGGATAGCCCCCTGTTATTAGTACTTCTTTATTAATACAAGCATTTGAGTAAATAAGAAGTCTTGTAAATACAATATTAGAATCAGCTGGTGCATATTCTATTCTTATTGGCCAATTATTTCCTTTAGCTAATATTTGGGGAGAATTTATTTGACCTGAGATAATATTGAAAACTCCATTTTTATCATCTTCAAATTCAATCTGATCTATTAATATATCTAAATTAACAGCAGTAATAACTATGTCTGCTTCTTTAGTTTCACCTGGCTCTACTGAGCTAAACCCATAAAATGAAGGCAATAATTCTAACCTGGGTATAATTGAGCTAGAAATATTATAACTATAATCAATTTTATCAGCTACAGATGGAACTGAAATTGTAGTATTTATTACAGTATCGCATTCAAACTCAGCATTGAATTCTATTTTGCATGGATTATTACCTTTTATAAGTTCAGTTATTGACAGCATAGCTAAACGTAGGTTTTGAGTCTCGTCTACATTATCAAACAAGTAAAAGCCATCATTTTGAGTAAAGTAATTTGCAGTGTTTACATTTACTTCTTTTCCAATAACAACCAAATAAAGAGATACATTATCATCTCTTAAATTATCAAGCATTTCAGTTGAGATTGGTGTGTTTTGTTTAGTAAATATTACTAAATGCTTATTATTATTAATGTTAGCATTTGTTAAAATATCATCGACACCTACCGGGCTTGAATAAAAAGCTGAGTCAATATATGAATTACTCGATACCTTTAATTTATTAAGTTCATTATAAATAGTTGAATAAGACTGGTTAAAGTCGAAATTGAGATGATTAACCGTACTAAATGAGGATAATGAGATTTCACTATAAAAATCTATTCCAATCATCTGCTCAATTGTATTTCTTACAGAATCAAATACAAAATTAGTTTCATTTTCAAATGAAAGATCCATAGAAATAACAACTGAGTTATTTAGTTCATCATTAAATTGAGAACAGACTACACTTTTATCAACAATGTTAGACTCATTGTTGAGGACTATTATATCATCAGATGTAGTTGAATTATTTTGGTTTGCTGCATTATTAAAAATATAATAATCAAATGTAACTTTTGGATACTCAGAATAGTCATAGTTAGTAATAAAAAGACCAGATTGAGAAAAGCTTTGATTACTCATGATTAGTATAGCTGCAAATACTAACGTGATTAACTTTTTCATTTTTAGATAATTTTTGTGGTATTCAATCCTAAAATTAAGACAATGTTAGAACAAAAACAATTATTCTTATTAACTTTGATTTTTAACCAAGTTTCGAAATTAAAACAATTATGAAGATTTTATTATATTTACTATTATTAACAACTTATGTTGCATTCACACAGAATAAACCAATAGACGAGAGTTTAATTACAGGTAAAGTTGAAAATTTAGATAAAGACACATTATTTCATAAATATAACTTTGTAGAAGGTGATACACTTGAATATAGATTAGAATCTGGAGATTCTGTCTTAGTAAATTGGGATAGCCCTCTAATCAAGGAACGATACGAAAGAATTATTATCACATGTGACAGTGTAGATGAAAAGACTGGACACTTTTTCCTTACACACGAATATGACCTAATTACTGGTAAGGAGTTTAAAAATCTTTATCCAGAAAAAGAAATAGATTTCCATCAATGGCTAAACAAAAAAGTAACTATTGAAATAGATTCTATTGGTAAACGCTATAGTTTTAAATATCATGATTCTACCTCAAGTGGTTCAACAGCTGGTGGTCCTTTTCAAGGATTAATTATACAGCCAATAGGACAGAAAAGCAGTATTTTAGAAAGTTCATGGATTGAGCTAAATGATACTACTAAATATGCTGAAAATAGTTACCCTGCTCCTACAATGATAAGAACTGATTTATTCGAGAATAAAGGTAACACGGATACTTTGGACTATGAGGTTGTAAGAGTAGATATTTCTTTTACAGGAAATGGTGAGTTTTTTATACATGATAAAGAGGCATCTTTCTACATTTCTTCATTAACTAATGGTCATTCAGAGAATTATATAAGTACTGAATTAGGTATTCCAATTTGGGCTTACTATACACAAGAACAACAGTTTGAGGTAAATTATGGTGGTGAAAAAACATCAAAAGGGATGCATTTTACATATACTCTATTTGAGTTAGATAAATTTGTTCCTGGTAAAGCAAGAAAAAAGACCGATGATAATTAATATCTCTCGGTTTTTTATACTTTTAAGCTCTTAAAGATTTAATCGTTTCCAATCAACTCTTTTTCTTTCTCTTCTAACACAGCATCAATTTTTTCGATATACTTATCAGTGATTGACTGAGTGTCGTTCTCACCATCTTTCTGAATATCTTCTGAAATCTCTTTTTCTTTTTCTGCATTTCTTAACTGATCAATAGCGTTTCTTCTTGCATTTCTAACTGCTATTCTGCCTTCTTCAGCATAGTTTTTGCAAACTTTAACATATTCCATCCTTCTTTCTTCTGTTAAAGGTGGAACAGGTATACGTATTACGTTACCATCGTTCTGAGGATTAAATCCAAGGTCAGCAATCTGTATAGCTCTTTCTATCTCTTGCAATAAACCATTATCATAAGGTTGAATCATTATAGTTCTAGCATCGGGAGTAGAAATACCTGCTACTTGATTAAGTGGTGTTTTAGCACCGTAAGCATCTACATCTATTCCATCAACTAAGTTAGCACTAGCTCCACCAGTTCTTATTTTTTCAATTTGAGATTTAGTGAACTCATAAGACTTTATCATGCTTGATTCAGCTTCTTGTAATATTTCTGTAATTTCCATATTATATTTTCCTAATTAAGCGGTAACAGTAGTACCTATATTTTCACCAGTAACTAATTTAAAAAGATTATCTGGTTTATTCATATTAATTACTTTAATTGGTAGTTTGTTCTCATTACATAAAGTTATAGCAGTGTGGTCCATAACTCTTAAATCTTTATTTAGTACATCTCTGAAGCTAATATTTTTATACATCACAGCATCAGAATTCTTCTCAGGGTCAGAATCATAGACACCATCAACTCTTGTTCCTTTTATTACAACTTCAGCTTTCACTTCAATTGCTCTAAGAACAGCTGCAGTATCAGTAGTAAAGTAAGGGTTACCTGTACCAGCACCAAATAATACTACTCTTCCCTTTTCAAGATGCCTAATAGCTCTTCTTTGAATATAAGGTTCAGCAACTTGTTCCATTTTAATAGCAGTTTGCAATCTAGTTGGAACTCCTTGTTTTTCCAAAGCATTCTGGAAAGCTACACAGTTAATAACTGTAGCAAGCATACCCATATAATCGCCAGAGACTTTGTCTATACCATGAGAAGCAGCTTGAATACCTCTAAAAATATTTCCACCACCAATTACGATTCCAATTTGGACTCCTAATCTGTGTATTTGAGCTATTTCGCTTACAAATTTAGAAAGAGTGTCTGGGTCAATGCCGTATCCAGCCTTCCCCATTAATGACTCACCACTAACTTTTAGAAATATTCTTTTATAAATAGGTTTCAAGTGATTAACCACCGATTGAATATCTTACAAATTGATTAACTGTTACATCTTCACCAGCATTTTTAGAGATTTGCTTAAGAACATCACCAACAGTCATGTTGCCATCTTTAACAAATTGCTGCTCAATTAAACAGTTTTCTTTGTAAAATTTATTTATTCTACCTTCAGCTATTCTTTCTGCTATATCAGCAGGTTTACCTTCTTCAGCGGCTTGTTGCTTATAAAGTTCTTTTTCTTTGTCAAGTATATCTTGAGTAACAGAAGTTCTGTCAACAAAGCCAGGGTTCATAGCCGCTACTTGCATAGCAATATCTCTAACCAATGCTTTTGATTCGTCATCAATATTATAAGAGCTAACTTCAACTAAAACACCAAGTTTATTTCCACCGTGGATATAATCAACAATAAATCCTTCAGTTTTTACTTTTTCAAATTTACTTACATCAATTCTTTCGCTAAACTTTGCAAGAATCTCATTGTAAGAGTCTTCTACTTTTTTACCATTGCTTTGAGCGTTCAACAAAGTATCTTTATCTTTTGGTTCTTCATCAAAAACTACAGCAGCTATTGAGTCTGCGAATTGAACAAACTCATCATTACGTGCAACGAAATCAGTCTCACAAGAAATTTGTGCAATTGAAGCAGCTTGACCATTGTCAGCAACTTTAGTAGCAACTAGTCCTTCGTTTGTATCTTTATCGGCTCTTTTCTCAGCTGATGCAGCACCTTTTTTTCTTAAAAAGTCAACAGCAGATTCCATATCGCCGCCAGACTCTACTAATGCTTTCTTACAATCCGCCATACCAGCGCCTGTTTTATCTCTTAATTCTTTTACTTGTTGTGCAGTTATGTTTGACATTTTATTTTCTTTATTGGTTTATAATTAGTTTATATAAAAAGAGCATCTTTCCGAGATGCTCTTTACAAAAAATAATTTTTAGCTGTTTTCTTTTTGTTCAGCTTCTTCCGAGCTCTCTTTAACTTCTTCCTTCGGAGAATCAGCTTTTGCTTTCGGTTTCGATTTTTTTCTTTCTCTTAGTTGACGCTTAACTTTTGGTTGACCGTCACCCAAATCTTCAGTTTCCTTTGCAATTCTTTCTGATTCAGCTTGTTGTTCAGCACGTTTAGCTTTAGCTAC
Organism: Bacteroidota bacterium; assembly: GCA_040264895.1. Classification (GTDB taxonomy): domain Bacteria; phylum Bacteroidota; class Ignavibacteria; order Kapaibacteriales; family UBA2268; genus PGYR01. The sequence continues at coordinate 5,110 of JBDQHL010000027.1, read as the reverse complement.
TGTGTAACCTTCAACTAATGAATCTGCAATAACATCTACTATCAAATTGATTGTATTTCTAGAGTCATCGTTTGCAGGAATTGGAAAATCAACATCCATAGGGTTTGAGTTAGTATCTACTATTGCGATTACAGGTATTCCTAAGTTCTGAGCTTCTTTAATTGCTAAGTGCTCTTTCTTAGTGTCCACAACAAACAAAGCACCTGGCAGACGAGTCATATTCTCAATACCACCAAATATTCTTCTTAATTTGTCCTTCTCTCTATCGAACAATAATCTTTCTTTCTTAGTAATCTTTTCGTAAGTACCGTCTATTGACATCTTATCGATTGTAGAAAGTCTTTTTATTGATTTTCTGATAGTAGCGAAGTTTGTTAACATACCACCTAACCATCTTTCAGAAACAAAATTTACGTCAGCTTTTTTAGCTGCTTCTTTTAGTATTTCTTTTGCTTGACTTTTAGTACCAACGAATAGAATATTTCTACCGTTAAGTGCTATTTGGTAAGCTGCATCACGTGCTAGTGTTAATAGAATTTGAGTTTTTCTCAAATCAATGATATGAATACCATTTCTTTCATTGAAGATAAAATCTTCCATAGCTGGATTCCAGCGTCTGGTCAAGTGACCAAAGTGAGCACCAGCTTTTAGTAGCTGGTCTATCTCTACATAGTGTTTCATGTATTTCCTTGTATTTTGTGTGTTTTAACTACTGCCCGAAAGATCTTGGTACATATATAATATGCAACACACAGTACTTTCAAGCATGATTGATAAATAATTTCTCTTAACGTTTTGAGAATTGGAATTTCTTTCTTGCTTTCTTACGGCCATATTTCTTACGTTCTACCATTCTAGAATCTCTTGTAAGTAAATCAGCGTCTTTAAGCTTTTCTTTTAAATCTGGTTCCATTTCTACTAATGCCCTTGCAATACCAAGTTGGATAGCACCTGTTTGACCAGTCATACCACCACCTCTTACATTCGCATGAACGTTATATTGACCTTTAAGTTCAGTAACTTCTAAAGGCTTATATACTTTCTCTATATTACTTTGGAGGTCTATGAATTGTTCTACCTTCTTGTTGTTTACAATGAACTCACCTTTTCCTGGTGTAATTCTTACTGATGCAACAGAAGTTTTTCTTCGACCTGTTCCCCAAAATTGTTTCATTTATTGCTCCGAATTATCTTATATTTCTAATTTCTTTGGTGATTGTGCTTCATGTGGATGTTCATTACCAACATAAACTTTAAGTTTTGATGACATTTTTTTACCTAACTTGTTCTTAGGTAACATCCCTTTTACAGCTCTTTCTAGTATTCTTTCTGGGTATTTCTCTCTTATTTCCTTAACAGAAGTAAATGTTTCACTACCGTGATAACCTGTGTGTTTGAAATAAGTTTTCTTATCTTCTCTTTTACCAGTAAATAATACTTTCTCTGCATTAACCACAACTACAAAATCCCCATCATCAATATGAGGAGTAAAGCTTGGTTTATGCTTTCCTCTAATTAAAGTTGCTATTCTAGTAGCAATTCTGCCAACAGTTTGGCCTTCTGCGTCTACTACCCACCATTCAGGGTTGACGTCTTCTTTTCTAAGCGATTTGGTAAATTGTCCAGTACTCAATTTACATCTCCAAAAGTTTTTGTTTTTATTATAGCTTACAAAACTAATAGATTTATAATAATATTTCAAATTATTTGCATTATAATCTGAATTTTTTTTCTAATTCACTATATGATATAGTATATGATGTTAATTTTCCAGTCGGACTATGCTGTGGATTCTTACACTTGAATAAGTCATTAAATAACTTTTCTAACTGAGTAGAATTTTTGAAATCTTGCTGTTTTACTTTTAAACTAATAGACATAACCTTAGCCAAGTACTCCTGTAACTCGTCATCTTCATGGTGTACAGAGTCTATAAGATTTGTAGCAATTCTCTCTATGAGTAACTCTAAATTCATATTCTGAATCAAATCGGGAACAGATTCTAAGATAACAGTATCATCAATAATATTATAAATAAATCCATATCCTTTCAAATTATCAACATTCTGATTTAAAACATTTATTAGCTTCTTTTCCATTTTTAATTTCAAAGGGAATAATAGATCTTGACTTTTATTTTCGTTATTATCATAATTTGAAATAAATCTCTCATAGTAAATTCTTTGAATTGCTCTTCTTTTATAAATTACAAGTAAATTTTCTTCTCTTTTCACTATTAGAAACCTATCATCTATAGTCAGATATTCGAATGATGAATTTTCATCATTATTAAATAACATTCCAAAACGATCCGAACTAAATTCTCCCCTATTATCAACTATTTTGTTGTAATTCGATTCCTTTTGAATTTTTGAAAAAGTTGACCGTTTGCGTTCGTCAGTATTTTCAAGAATTTCACCAGTGTTTCTATTAACAATAATTCCATCATTTTCATCATTTTTCTGAATTGTAAATGGATTGATATTATTTTCAAATTCTATTTTAAATTCAGGTATAAGGCTAACACTTCTTAGAGTTGATAACACTGCACTTTTAACGATATTATATATTTGTCTATCATTCTCAAACTTTACTTCATGTTTCTGAGGATGAACATTTATATCTATTTTGTTGTAGTCTATTTCTAAAAACAGGACATAGAAAGGAAATTTTTTCTCTTCTAACATCTCTTCATAACAGTTAACTATAGCATGATTTAAATATCTACTCTTAATTATTCTATTATTGAGAAATAAAAATTGATTTGAGGAATTACTTTTAGCAAGAAATGGTTTTCCAATAAATCCAGTTATTGTAATGCCATCTTCACTATAATTCAAAGGTATAATTAAATCCTCTACTGCTTTTCCTAAAGTATCAATAATTCTATTTTCCAGGTCAGATGGGTTTAAATCAAATTTTAAATTATCATCATTATAGAATGTAAATCTCTTATCAGGGTGTGACAAGGAAAATTTGAGCATTGTTTCTGAAATGTGTTTAAATTCTGTAAGATTACTTTTAAGGAACTTTCTTCTAGCTGGTACATTATAGAATAAATTTTTAACTAATATTTGGGTTCCCTTATCAGCACTTACTTCTGTTATAGTTGGAGCTTTATTGGGTTGAACAACTAATTTATTTCCTAACTCATCTTTATCTTGTCTTGATATAATTTCTAAGTGAGATACAGAACTTATAGAAGCTAATGCCTCACCTCTGAAACCTAATGTGCTAATTGATTCTAAATCACTTTGTGAGCTAATTTTACTTGTAGCATGTCTTTTAATGCTATACTCTATGTCATCTTTACTCATTCCATTACCATTATCAATAATATGAATAAGTGATTTACCTGCATTCCTAACTACTACTACTATCTCTGTTGCACCAGCATCTAAAGAATTTTCAACTATCTCCTTGACCACAGACTCAGGACGTTGAACTACTTCACCAGCAGCAATTTGGTTTGCTATAAAATCAGGTAGAATTTTGATTGTCGGGGAAGTTATGCTCATTAAGAATATTTATATTTAAAAAGTAAAAGAATTAGTTCAAAAATACAAAAAACCGAGACTTAGTAAAGCACTCGGTTTCTAAAAATATTAATCTATTTACTATTCTATTTGGATGAAAGTCTATTACTAAATACTTGGATAGCTTTAGAAAGAGCAGAGACCATGGTAGTTGCCTTCTCAATTGGAGGGGCTATTTTATGATAAGATCTATCAACTAATCTTTCATATGGTTCAATAGAGGAAATAATCCTCTTTGTTCCATTATTTACATTGTCAATTAAATCATTTGTCTTTCTACTTGTCTCGTTCCATTGCTCCATTGTGTCAATAGATTTATTTTTTACTTCCTTTAAATCTTTGTTCGTTTCAGAAAGCTCTTCTAATGAAATCATAACTCTTGTTTTGAGTACATTTGTATTTTCTGTTATTTTATCAAAATTCCTCAAAGAGTCTTGCAAAATCTTTTGTGTTTTAATAAAAAACATAATCCCAAAGACCGCAAATACAGAGATAGATATCAACGCAATTATTGCAACTAATTTTAGTAATTCATCCATAACAATATTTATAATTTAATTCTTTGATTCATTAATTTCAGACTTAAAAGTATCTACCCCAGCCTTGGTTGCGCTTCTTACATCATCAATTTTATTTTGTACAGATGATTTAGTAGTACCAGCCTTAGATTTAGCTTCGTTCAGTACATTCTCTGCAGCATATAGCAATTCATTAGCTTGCTTTTTTGCTGAGTCAATAATACTTTGAGCTTTTACTCTACCCTCATTCACAGTAGATGTAACTTGTTGACCAACTACTTCTTCAGTTTCAGCCCATTTGTTACTAGCTATATTATAATATTCGTTAGATTTTTCCTGAATATCACCTCTTAATTCTCGTCCACTTTTCGGAGCAGTTAATAAAGCTACAGCAGCGCCTATGGCTCCACCTACTAAAGTACCTATTAGAAATCCTTTTGTATATTCTTGTTCATTTGGCATAATAAAGTTCTCCTACCAATTTTCAGTTAATAAATTTGTTTTTTCGTGTGTTCTTAATATCATTTCAGCAAATTCCCTTACAGCTCCATAACCAGCTTTAGTTTGACAGTTATAGTCTGCTATGGATCTGATTGCATCTACAGCATCAGAAGGGCAAGCACTATAGCCGACTATACTCATAGCATGATAATCATTAACGTCATCACCCATGAAAGCAATTTCTTCTAAGTGTAATTCCATATCCTCTGCTAGTAGCTTTACTGCATCTGTTTTATTTTTACAACCCAATACAGTTGCATCTACATTGAGTTTTTTTGCTCTACTAGCTGCTATTGGAATATCTTCACTTGTCATTATAGCTACTTTGAATCCAGCTTTCTTTAATAGAACAATTCCCATACCATCTTTTACATTAAATTTTTTCATAGTATCACCTTCGGCAGTATAATACATTCCACCATCGGTCATTGTTCCATCAACATCTAGTATTATTAATTTTATTTTTTCCAATTCCTATACCCTGTTTCTTATCAAATTAATTATTTTACAAGAAAATTAGAGACATTTACTTGAAAAAATATATAAGTATTAAAT
>JBDQHL010000026.1:0-19590 GCA_040264895.1 Bacteroidota bacterium | reverse complement strand
CAGTTGACCACCAGTACACATGGATTATATGGGTTGGCAAACCTGATGTTTGGATAAGTTGTTGGGATAACTTCTCAAATAAAAATATATTTGGAGGAAGATTCACCTAACGGTGATATTACAACATTAAGTACCGTAAGTACAGAATCTAAATCTAAGGCATTGATAATAGCTAAAGATGATATGGTTATAGCAGGCAGAAATGTAGTAGAGGCTATATTCGATAATAACACTAAGCTTGAATTTAACTTTGAAGATGGTGATTATGTTAAGAATAGAGAAGTAATAGCTACCATAGAAGGAAATTCTATTGAGATTTTGAGGAAGGAAAGAATCTTTCTTAACCTTATGCAAAGAATGAGTGGTATTGCTACTGTAGTCAAGAAATATGCTGATATAGCAAAACCATATGGGGTAGCTGTGCTTGACACACGAAAGACGACGCCAGGTCTTAGAATGTTTGAGAAGTATTCTGTTTGTATGGGTGGAGGACAAAACCACAGATATAATCTTTCTACTGGAATTCTTATAAAGGATAATCATATAGTTGCGGCTGGTGGGGTCACTCAAGCTGTAAATAATTGTAAAAATTACGATAGTAGTTTACCAATACAGATAGAAGTAGATAAAAAAGAACAAATAATCGATGCAATAGATTCGGGTGCAGATGGTCTATTATTAGATAATATGTCGCCGAATTACATTGCTGAATGTGTCACTTATGCAAGAGAAATAAAAAGTGATATTTTTTTAGAAGCCTCTGGTGGTATTAATTTATCTACAATAGGTGATTATGTTCCCACAGGAGTTGATGCAGTTTCTGTTGGTGCCCTCACTCACAGTGTTAAAAGTGCAGACATAAGTTTAAAATTTAATTAAATAAAAAAAGGAAAATAAAATGATATCAAAGAAATTAGCAAAAGCGATAAACGAGCAAATAGCTAAAGAGATTTATTCATCAAACCTATATCTTTCTATGGCAGGGTATTATCATTCTATCAGCTTGAACGGTATGGCTAACTGGATGAGAGCACAATCTACAGAGGAGTTGGAGCATGCCTATAAACTTTTTGACTTTTTACTAGACAGAGGTGGTGTACCAGTTATTGGTAAAATTGACTCTCCACCAAATCATTGGGAGACTCCACTCGAAGGTTTTCAAGTTGCTTACGAGCATGAGCAAAAAATTACTGAAAGTATAAACAAACTTGCCAGGTTAGCTCAGAAGGAAAAAGATCTGCCACTGGAAGTATTGTTGCATTGGTTTATTTCAGAACAAGTTGAAGAAGAAGCAACGGTTTCTGAATTAGTAGATAGACTCAAATTAGCTTCGGATTCACCAGGTGGTGTTTTTATATTCGATAATGAGCTGAGAGCAAAAAATATAACTGAATAATGGGTAAGAAAGATAACCATGACGAACCAAATATAAGGACTATTACCACCAATAGGCGAGCTCGGTATGACTATGAGATAGTTAGTAGATACGATGCAGGTATTATGCTAGTTGGTACTGAAGTTAAGTCTTTGCGTGAAAACAAATGTAGTTTGCAAGAGGCCTATGTTGGCTTCATCCGCAGTAGCGATGATCTTTTTATTATGAATATGAATATTCCAGAGTATTCACTTGGTAACAGAGAAAATCATGAGCCTAACAGGAATAGAAAACTACTCTTACATAAGAGAGAGCTGAATAAACTTCGTGACTCAGTCAATGAAAAAGGTATGACCGTTGTACCTCTTAGCATCTACTTCAGTGGACATTTGGTAAAACTAGAAATAGCTCTTGCAAAGCCGAAGAAGAAATTTGATAAACGTGAGTCAACCAAGAAGAAGGAAGTTGAAAGAGACTTACGAAGAAAATACAAGGTATAGTACTTTTTAATTATAAAATAGAATCAGAATAACAGGAATTTTAAAACTATGTTCCCATCGGTAAATGAACAAATGGACATAATCAAATCTTCGGCAGTAGATGTATTACCAGAAGATGAATTGGTTAAGAAACTAGAACTATCAATAAAGAATAAAAAACGACTTATCATCAAGTTAGGTGCTGACCCCAGCAGACCTGATTTGCATATAGGTCACGCGGTTGTACTTCATAAAATGAGACAATTTCAAGATTTGGGACACAAGGCAATTTTGATAATTGGCGATTTTACAGCTATGATTGGTGACCCTTCGGGTAAATCAAAAACTAGACCTCAACTCACACTAGAAGATACAAGAGTTAATGGCCAGTCATACTTAGAACAAGCGGGTATGATACTTGAGGAATCACCTGAAAAGTTTGAAGTAAAATATAACAGCGTATGGCTAAATGCTATGAACTTTCGTGAAGTTATAGAACTTGCAGCCAAATATACCGTGGCTCAATTACTAGAGCGCGATGACTTTAATAAAAGATATAATTCGAATACACCTATCAGTATGCACGAGCTACTTTATCCGTTGGCGCAAGCAATGGATTCAGCTCATATCGATTCAGATGTGGAGTTAGGTGGTACGGATCAGAAATTCAATCTTATTGTTGGTCGTGATATACAGCGTTCTTATGGTAAGGAACCGCAGTGCATTGTTACTTTGCCAATATTGGAAGGTACTGATGGTAAGGAGAAAATGAGTAAATCATTGGATAACTACATAGCACTTACGGATAAACCATCGGATATTTTTGGTAAGGTAATGTCAATACCTGATGATGTAATTTTACGTTACTATCAGTACGGGGCATTTGCTACTAATGAGCAATTAGGAGAGATGAGCAAATTCCTTTCTGGAGAGGGAAATAACCCAAGGGATGCAAAAATAAAAGTCGCTAAGAATATAACTGACATATATCATCCAGAAGGTAGTGGTGAAGCTGCTTATGAAGAGTTCTTACGTGTTTTCAAGCAAGGAGATGTGCCTGACGATATCCAAACAGTTGAGCTTGCAGTAAATCCAACAGAAACAAAGGTAATTGATATAATTACAGATGCTAAAATGGTTGGCTCGAAAAAGGATGCCAAGAGAATGGTTCAACAAGGTGCTGTTTCAGTTGACGATGTAAAAATAGATGACATTAATCAATTTATTGACCTCACTAATGAAAGAATATTCAAAGTAGGTAAAAGAAAGTTCAACAAGATAGTAGCCAAATAAACTAGATTAATACTTATTTTAGAACTATTTAAAAATATCACAATCGCTATATCTATCTCATTATTGCTAATGGATAGACCCAAAGCAGTAACAAAAAAGGTCGTTCCTATTGTTTATGAGTTGGATTACTTACCAACTTACAACAGAAAACGACCTTTAATAAAAAGATCTAGTGTTAGGTCACTTACTTCTTAGAAAGTAAATGAAACATTGATTGTATATTCTAATGTGTCAGCGTTAGCCTCGTTACCTACTTCATATACTATATATCTGATCATAGATGTGTTAACAGCATTTGCATCATTTTTGATGTAGTTTATGAAGCTATTAGGATCTGTAGTTTCACCAGATGTTAAATCTAAATTAAATGTTGCAGTGAAGTCTTCTTTAGTTGCTTCGTAGCAAGTACCTTCTCCAGTAGAAATATCACCCCAACAAAAATAAGTCCAATGATCATCAGCTAAGTCGATTATCTCCATTTTAGCTAAAACTTCTAAATCTCTTTCACTATTATTTTTAATTTGGGTGTGGTATGAAATTTCAGTTTCTGTACCTACAGCCTCAATAACTAAGCCGTCTGTTGCTATTAATTCAATAGTTCCAGTTTCATTAACAGGGCCGTTGTCTGCTGGATTATCTTCATCAGAACAAGAGTATGCAAATGTTAATAATGCAGAAAGAAGGATTATTTGTAACTTTTTCATAATTTAAACCTTTATAAATTTATAAATTTCTGTGTTTTTTGTTAAACATTCAGTCAAAAGAACACGTAATAATGTTATAAGTTACAAAATAATTTAAAAAGGAGATAATTTTGAAAAAATCAATTACTTTGCTATCAATGTTACTGGTGTTTGCTTTTGCATTTTCAGCTGATATGGGTGCTAAGGATAAGCAAATACCTTCAGTAAAAGTGAAAAATTTAAAAGGCCGCAATGTTAATACTGCTAAATTTACCAACGATGGTAAACCATTCATTATTAACTTTTGGGCTACTTGGTGCAAGCCTTGTATTCTAGAGTTGAACAATATAAATGAAAAATATGCAAAGTGGCAAAAAGAAACTGGAGTGAAAGTAATAGCAGTGTCTATTGATGACTCACGAAATAGCCGTAGGGTTGCTCCTTTTGTGAAAGGTCGTGGCTGGGACTTTGAAGTATATTTAGATGAGAATAGTGATTTGAGAAGAGCTATGAATGTTGCTAACCCACCGCATACTTTTTTATATGATGGCGAAGGTAATTTGGTTTACGAGCACAATGGTTATGCTCCAGGTGATGAGGATGAGCTATATGAAAAAATAAAAGAGCTAACTAAAAAGTAAGTTTGAATAAAAAAACAAACAAGACAAAAAAAATCCCGCCATTGAGCGGGATTTTTTATTTTTATCAAGTTAACTAGTTTCTTACTTTCTGCGATTAAGTTTTTGTCTAGTTTTCTTGTCTGACATACCACGTAGGTAATAAAGTTTTGCTCTTCTTACTCTACCTTTGTTAAGCACTTCAATGCTTTGAATCATAGGAGAGTGCATTGGGAAGATTCTTTCTACACCAATACCATTAGAAATTTTTCTAACTAAGAAAGTTTTAGATATTCCGCCACCTTTGATACCAAGTACGATACCTTTGTAGTTTTGGATCCTTTCTTTTTGTCCCTCTACTACCCTTACAGCAACGTTTACAGTGTCACCAGGACCAAATTCAGGAACTTCAGCGAAATTCTCGCCATCTTTTTCTTTTCTTGTAGCAGCAGCTCTATCTTGGGCTAATTGCTCTACATATTGTAATGAAGTCATTTTCTTACCTTTAATTTTATCATGGCTACGAAATTAAGACTATGTTTTATTATTTCCAAACTTTTTGTGGAAAGTGTTATTATTTTAGAGTTAAATACGTGATTTTTATTCATTCTATTACTCTATTTCCCAATCTCGCTCTAATACCTTATCTTTGCACTTAGTACAATAAGCCAATGAACCAATTTTTATGAACATAGCATTCTTTGCCTCGCATGGAGGAAGTAATTTCCAAGCAATTGTGGAAGCTTTACGTGATAAGGGTATAGCAGCTGCACCTGTTTTGTTAATTAGTAATAACTCCGATGCCTATGCGCTTGAGAGAGCGAAGAATCTGGGTGTTAAGCCTGTGCACCTGAGCTCAGCACAATATGATACAGCTGAGGAGTTCCAGTCTGATTTACTCAGCTTATTAGATAAACACGAAATAGATTTAGTCGTGTTAGCTGGCTATATGCGTATGATACCCAAAGTGATGATTGAAAAGTACAAAAATAGAATTCTAAATATACATCCCGCATTGTTGCCAAAGTATGGTGGAAAGGGTATGTATGGAATGAACGTTCACCGAGCAGTTTACGAAGCGGGAGATACAGAATCTGGGGCAACTGTTCACTTAGTCAATGAAAAATATGATGAGGGTAGAATATTAAAACAAGGCAAAGTGGCTATAAGTAAAGAAGACGCTCCCGAAGATATTGCTAGAAAAGTTCTAGAAGTTGAGCACAGAATATATGCGGAAACTATAGAGGAAATAGTAGAAGGTACATTAGAACTTGATTAATTGCCAATCTATTCATATTTTGAAAAATGAGTGAAGACAAAATATACAAGCAAAGGTTCGACTTCTACTGGAAGTCAATTGTAATTTACCTAGTTGTTGCATTAGGCTATGGACTTATCCGAACAATAATTGGTAAAAAGAATGTAGAAGTTCTATTGCATGACCCAGTTTTCATACTTCTTGGGTTATTTATAATCGGTGGTTTGCTTATGTATTTCCATAAGCTATTTTGGGTTAGAACTCTAGTAATTGATGCAAACTCGATCACTATGCGCAATAGGTTCAACCAAAATAAATATGATAAAAATAACATAGAACGTATATACCTCGGTAAGGAAAGACCGTTCCAAACTCGTGAGACTTTCCGATTGGTAAAACTAAGCATAGAAGGAAGAAAAAGAAAACTCCGAATACGTCCTCACAACTATTGGGATGACAAACAACTATTTGAAGATTTGACTAGATTAAAACAAAATATTGTTAAATGAGATTTCTCATTCTTATAATTGCCTTTTCCTCTTTTGCTTTTGCAAGCCCAAAAACAAATCTTGAGTTAATTCTGAGTCAGATAGATACACTGACTGTGAAAGCTCAGCAGAAAATATACAACAAAAAAATAAGACCACTAACCGAATACTCACCTCTAAAGGACAAACTAGAAACATCACTTAGGGAATTGGATTCAGCAATAGTAATTACAAATGCAGACAACTATGGAACAAGTGTTAATCTTGATTCTATTTCGATTTTATATGATGAGGAAAGTGGTACGAGACAAATTAATAGCTCTCTCTATATCATTACCCTAAATGATGATCATATAGTAGAATATAGAGTTAGCACCAGCTACCAAGATACTATTGACTTAGATATGACAGCACAACTTGAGGACGAAAGCTTTGAGTTCACAAAAGGGGTGCGAAATGAAAAATCATCATTTTGGGATGATGTTTGGGAGCCAGCTGCATACGTGGGTGGCGCTGCTATTATTATTTACTTGCTGTTCACTGTTCGCTCTGGATGATCACCTCACTACCTCTATTATCTCTGTCTTAGTGGCTTTAATCTAGTGTAAATCTCCCAACAAAAAAAGCCCAACCAATCGGTCGGGCTTGTAAAAACTAAATGAGAATTATGATATTACTTCTGGAACATTTCGTCCACAGGTACTATCGTTACGTTCTCTTCTTTTATGTCTAATTTGTAAGTAGATATTTCTTTGTCTTCTTCCAATACCTCATCTGGCTTCGGTGAGTTGTACTCTATCGGGCTGTCAGCATTGCTAACTAAGTCCGATTTGAATTGCTCAGCGTCCGAAGTAATCATTGCTATCTTCACATTGTTGTATTGTATATGCTTTTTGATTGCACTATTTACTTGCTCCAATGTTAAGTTTCTGATTTTCTCACGGAAGTGATTGATGTAATTACCACCATCTTCTATACCGTAAAATTCCGAATCAATTTGGTAGCCCAATCGCTCAGACGTAGTAGCAGCCCAATGAATAGAGTATTTGTTCAAGAAGTTCTTAGTTGTTTCGAACTGCTCTTCTGTCATACCATTGTCAACTACTTTTTGCAACTCGCGCATAGCCGCACGAAGAGCAAAATGTCTGTGAATGTGCTGAACAGGTCTTATCCATACTTCAAAAAGTAGGTTGTTTCTTGCATTATTCGGGTTTGGTTTGTTCAACCTACCACCGTTTAGGAATCTTTCAATATAAGCATAGTCACCATAGTTTAGCCCACGAGCACCACGGATAACCTGGAACAAGTGACTAGACTGGTTTCTGTGTTCACCTAGCCAAGAGCTGAATAGTGCCAATGCGAAGAAGTCTTCATCGCCACGGTGTACATCAATTGGGAAGCCAAAGCTAATTGCAGTAGAGTTGTTTTCTTTCTCTACTAACAAGACTTCTAGCCCATTGATTGGCTTAGGAGTTATATCTACCATAGTATTGATAGCTGTGTCTTGCAGCTTGTTTAGCTCAGTGTCTATTTTGTCAACTAACTCATTTGGGTAACCGCCACCAAGACCAATTGTGTAATTATTAGCATTGAAGTAGTTCTTGTGATGTTGCTTTACATCTTCCAAAGTGATATTCTCAATTCCTTCTACACTACCTGACATTAAGTGGCCATATGGTGTACCTTCGAAAACGTAATTATATAATGCAAATTTACCTAGCTCTTCATCACTCGAATATCTAAGAACATTTTTGATATAATTCAGTGTATTGTTCTTTATTCTATTGAAGTCTTCTTCTTTGAATGCCGGGTTCAAAATGGCATCCATGAATAGCTTATTGTATTCATCTAAGTTGTCTTTGTGTGTTCTACCTCGGAAAGTTGTCATTTCCTTATCTACTTTAGCACCGTAGCCAGTAGCCATTGGGTACATTTTTTCTAATATAGCAGAGTAGTCATTGCTTTTTGTAGAAGCATCTGCCATCATTTCTGCTGTCAGATAAGTCAAGCCCTCTTTGCCTTGTGGGTCATTCACCGAGCCAACTTTGAACCAAATATTGTAAGCAACAATTGGGTCATTGTCTATTTGCAATAATACTTTGTTTGTGTTCATCTCATCATCTGCTTTGTCGCTATTTCTACAAGATGTAGCTGTTAGAGCTAATAGAATAGCCAGTGCTAATATATTGATTGTCTTAAAGTTTCTCATTATTTAGCCCCCTGTAATTCTATTATCGTTCTCTTGTCTTCGCTCATCGTCTTTGCCTCTTCTTGTATGTCTTCCGGAGTGATGGACTCTAAAGTTTGGAAGTATTGCTCTACTGCATCCATTCCACCGGTGATAGCTACCATTCTAGCTAAGTTACCAGTTACATTAGAAGGTGTGTCTAAGCTCATGAGGAAAGCATATTTTTGACGTTTCTTCAAGTCGTCTAACTTCTTTTTATCAACCAAATTATTTTGGTACCACTCTACAGAGTTCTGAACCTCTTCTTTCACGTAATCTATATCACTGGGGTCGTTCACCATAGTATATATGATTGACATAAATGGGTCCCTATTCTGAGGGAAGTAAGGAGAAATGTATTGTACTTTCTGCTCTTTCAAATATAGCTTTTTGTACAAATCACTATTTGAACCAAAAGCCAAATCACCAATTAACTCACGTGAGATAACAGATTTGTCAGTTGCGTCGAATGCTTCAGTTTTGTAGCCAATACCCACTATTGGGTTAGTCTTACCATCGTATTTTACTTCTGCACTTCTTGCTGCAGTTTGCTCTGGTTCTTGCTCTACCTTAGGAGCTGTATAACCTTGTTCCCACTCACCATAATATTTCTTAGCTTTTTCTAATATATCTTCAGTAGATATATCACCAGCCACCATTAGTATGCTATTTTCTGGTCTGTAGTAATTGCTATAAAATTCCATGCTGTACTCATAAAGTGACGGCATTGCCTTTATATCTTCTACAAAGCCAATAGTTGAGTGCTTATAAGTATGTTTGTCATAAGCTGTGTATTTTAACTTCTCCCACAGTACGCTAATAGGATTAGTAATGTTCTTTCTGTACTCACCATATACTGCTCCAGCTTCAGTTTTGAACTCCGCTTCTGGATAACTTAAGTTTTGGAATCTATCGCTTTCCAACTCCATAACCAGGTCCAAATCTTCTTTAGATAAGCTAAGGTGGTAAGCGGTGTAATCATCAGTTGTGTAAGCATTCCCATCAGCACCGATAGATATAATTAAGCTATCGTAAACTGTACCTGGGTACTTTTTAGTACCACGGAACATCATGTGTTCAAAAAAGTGAGCAAATCCAGTTTTTCCTTGCTCGTACTCATCTCTTGCACCTGTTCTCACTAGAGTGTAGTAAGACACAATGCCGTTAGATGGCATAGGTATAGTTATTATCTTTAGTCCATTTTCCAGAGTATTGACTTCATAGTCATAAGGGAAAACGTTTTTACTGTCTTGTGACATAAGCGAAATGCTACTCATAGCAAATAGCCCTAATGTCAGCAAAATGATATTTCTTATCATTCACTCTCTCCTTTCGGTTCATTATTATTATCGTTATTTTCATTTAATTTTTTGTCAGAGCTATCGTTTATATTGTTTACATCGTCGAGTAAATCATCGAACTCTGAGAATGTTTCGTATTCAATTTCGTAATCTGATGCCTGGCCCAGACCTACATCAAATAGGGTGGTTGTTTTCATCTCTGAGTCTTTCGAAGCCATTATGGCTGCCATCATTATCAAACTAGTACCTAATATTACAAAGAAAAGTATTCCCTCGCTCAAATCTTTTATATCAAATGCTTGTGGTATAGAAAAGAATAATAGAATTGTAATCAATCCCCGAGGTGCTAAGAATATCTCAGGGAATACATCTGTTTTCAAGAATACCTTGAAGTTGATAAACCTTACTAAGTAAAGCAACACTAAGATTATAAACCCAATCACCAATACCCTAGGGTCAGCAAGTAACATAATATCTATACTCATACCAAATGCAATAAAGAAGAAGGTACGAATAACAAAAGCAGTCTCTGCCGTTATGGTATGGAACTCTCGCCTAATTGACTTCACATTGTCAAAGTTTATAAAGTTTGCAAGCTTACCTTTGTAGAATAATTTTGCATTATTCATAACCACACCAAAGATGAAGATCATCAGGAGTGTAGATAGGTGAAGTTTTTTGCCCAGTGCATAGAGTAAGGCAAGTATAGCTATCATCAAAAATAGCTTCACGTGTGTCTTTATCTTACTGAATACGAATACTAGTATATAGCTAACGAATATGGAAAATAGCACAGTGGCTACAATCATAGAAATTCCCGACCATGACAGCACGCTTCCTTCTTGCAGTACAACAAAGTTGAAGAACAAGATGCCGAGTATGTCAGAAAACGTGGATTCGTATATTAGGAATTCTTTTTTCTTTTTAGTGAGCGTGTGAACTGATGGAATAAGCACGGCGCTACTAACCACACTAAGTGGAATGGCATAGACCAAGCAGTTGAAAAAAGGTTCGTTGCCAAGTATATAGTAGATAACTCCACCAATACTGAATGCAGTAAATACTAAAACCAATAGGGCTAATGCAACAGAGGAACGAATAAGAGTAACCTTATCCTTCGAAATCTTAAGGTCAACTGCTGCTTCGAGTACAATCATAATAAGACCAACAATACCCAATAGTTGAAGAATGCTGAAAAAGCTTTCTGGAACAACCATGTCATAGTAAGCCAAACCGTATCTGATTCCGATTCCAGTAAAAATAAGGAATAGTACAGATGGGATTTTGAATTTTATTGATGCTATATCGAAAAAGTAGGAAGCTACTATAATCAAAGAAGCTGCAATGATTGCTATATATGGCTCAAACAAATGCCACCTTTATATTGTTTATATTCATGTACTAATTTAATGGTTTTTTTTACCAATAAAAAGCTATTGTTAAAATATTTTCTTTTGTATTGTGGAAAAGTCTTCTTAATTTTGTAGTCAAATTGAAATCAAATACGGAGTTTAATCATGGCAAAAAAAGGTCATAGAGTAAAAATAATACTAGAGTGTACTGAAGCAAAGGGTGAAGGTAAGCCAGCTTCAAGATATTCTACTATGAAAAACAAGCAAAACACGCCAGACAGAATCGAGATTAAGAAATATAATCCTTTCTTGGGTCGTCACACTTTGCACAAAGAAGTTAAGTAATTAAATACTTGAAGTAAGAAAAATTATAGCCAATCCTTAAGTGGGTTGGTTTTTTTTGTTTTTACCTCATCAACGCCCTAATAAAAGGACTAACAAAGTGAAGTTGCGAAAGGCTTTTTATCACCTTAATGTCTTGGCTTAGTGTTGACTCAGAGTTAAGGAAATCGAAAATTATGTGTGCAGGAACTTTGCTGAACATATCTGCGAACAGTTGATGTCCTTTGTAATTGCCTTTTGCTAATACTTGTAGCATAGTGCTGTCGTATAATCTATCCTTACTGCCTATGTTTTCTTTTGCATTTAGTGGTGAGCCAGTGCTTTCGTAGCTATCTATTATGTTTGTTATTGTTTGCTGTGTGTTGTAGAATGTATATCCGGTAGAACCGCGAGTGTCGCCACCAGCTGTGCCTATGTTGACTATTCTGCGGTTTTTACGAATAAACTTGTGGTCAGTCATAGGTATTATACCAAATTCCTCCTCGTTTGTCTTATAATCCTTTATTCCCAATATTTCCTTAATATAAATATCTAAGTTAAAGTCGTATTCATCTTTGTCAAGTAACTTGTCTGAAAAGAGGGTGTATTCAACTAAGGCGCTATTCTTACCTGTGGGCAGTAAATATACAAATGTACAACCATGTTTCTGGCTTGTCCTGAAATCCATTAGGTGAATTTGGTTTGGGTTCAAGTCCAACTCGTCCGATTCTATGAATTTCCCTTTGAAGTGCTGTAGCAAGTAGGTGTCATTCGGTTTTAGGTCGGGTTTGCCGAGCACCGAGTTGAACATATAATCTGCTGAGTACACATCATTACCTGCTGATACTATTGCCTTATTGTTATCTTGTTTGTAGTTACTAATCTCTGAATAAAGAAAGCTGATATTGGGTTTTGATTTAAGATATGAGAGAGTATGTTGATAAAAATCTATACTTCTAATCATTTTGTATTGATAATCTTTTGAGTCTAATTCAATTTTGTTTCCTGAATTAGTGAAGAAAAGCATATTGTCCCATTTCCTATATACTATTTCTTCGAATGGTGACTCGCCACTATCCCAAAAACACCAAGTCTTATCGTTTTCCTGCTTTTCGCTCTTATCTATTATTAATATTGACTTGCTTGACCATATACCTTGTTTTATGGCTCTGTAAGCAAGACTAAGTCCAGCCATACCAGCTCCACTTATTATTATGTCGTAGTGCTTAGCCATCGGTATAATTATTTGGTAATAGGTTTAATTTAGAATGCCAAAACGAAGCGTAGAAGCTCTGGCCATTTTGAAACTGATAGTAATCTGAAGCCCAGGAATGTTCCAAATCCGATAAAGGTAACTCCAGCTGCTTGTTTGATTCTGAATATCATATTATCAGAAAATTTATGCTTGTATTTGTTTGTCATTGAGGCAACGAAGTTCACCCAGAACAAGTTACCAAGTCCAAACCCAAGAGCAAACAGAAAGTTTGAAAGAGCCGATCCAGTTGTCATACCAGCATCTTGCACCCATATAGTAACTGCTGCAAGCGATGGCAGGAATGTAGGATTAGCTAAGTTAGTCAATGCTATTGCTATACCTAAGAAGATTGGTCCTTTTCGACCTAGCTTGGAGGTGAAGCTCTCAGCATCCAATTCATTTTTGTTTTGTCTGTTTCTTTTGGACTTTAAGTTGAGGAATCCCATTATAAAAAGAATGGAGATTATTCCGATTTGGAAAAATAAGTATGCATTTGGAAAATTACTTGAAAAACTATCAAATGATGATATAGCTGCTGAAGTTGCAAATATTACACCGAGGCAATATAAGAAATCCATCACTGCGTTGCCCAATGCTAAGTGGAAACCAGACTTTTTGTTTTGAAACAGTCCAATCTCAATAGCAGTCACTCCCACAGGTCCAGGAGGAAGAGCCAACACAACACCAACTACAAATCCAAATAGTATAGATATATCCAAACTTATTCAACGGTTGTTAACAATACAGGTATTAATTTATTTCAATCAATACCAAATAGCAAATTAATAAACATTTTGTTTAAATAAAAGAGAATTTCTCAACAAAAACTTGTAAGTAATTGTTAAATTTAAAGCTAAGCGAAAGAATTAAAACATATAAGAAAGGCCAATACTACTTGAGAATCCAGACATGTCTGAGTTTTCCAAATCATTGTACTCTTCTACACCATTTACAATCCTATAACCAGCAGTTAGGTTGAGGAAAAAATAATCAAACATCTGAACATAGACATTAGCCATAGGCTCTATTACAGTTACCCAGTCACCAGTCATATCATCGAGTATTGGTGTACCCCTTGTAGCTGTGAAATTCATTTGACCAAAACCCATATTTAGACCTAATGAAGTGAGAACAAATGATCTGCTTATGAAATATGATACGTTAGCAGAATAGTAATCAAATCGAATAGCAGCTCCAGGCTCACCTTCAGCGGGTGTAAATGTCACAGACTCGTCAAAAAGATAGAAGTATTCGAATCCTATTGTCATGTTCTCAGTAGCAAAATATCCAGCTTTTATCCCTAAGTCATTAATAGTAAATCTATCATTACTTACTACTTTGTATGATACAGATATTATTCCTTGTGTGTCTGACTCATCGCTAATTGGCTTTCGTTCGTACCTGTCGTATTGACCACCAGGCAACTCTTGAGAATGGGCAACAAAAACGAAGGCTAAGAATATTGATAAATATGTTATTATTAGTTTAATCTGTCTATTACCGATTTTAGTTTATTTTCTACTTCCTCAGCTATTGGGCCCAATTTCTCATTCTCTATTGCTTGCATAGACGCCATTGGGCTAACAGCCGACACTTCGTACTTGCCATCACCAGCTTCTACTATTATTACATTGCACGGTAGCATAACACCGATTTTCTCTTCTTCAGTCAATGCTTTGTGAGCGAAGTGTGGATTGCATGCTCCCAATATATGATATTTTTTGAAATCTACATCGATTTTTTCTTTTAGTGTATTAGTTATATTGATTTCAGTTAGCACACCAAAACCCTCTGTTTTTAGTTCAGCAGTAACTTTATCTTTTATTTCTTCAAAATCGCCTGTTAATATTTTGCTATGTGTGTATTTCATTTTTTTAATCCTCTTTTTTTGATGTTTTGAAACAATTTAATTCTGTAAAAATAGATACATTATAGAAGAAATAATATATAAAATATTTGAATAATTGTCAGCAGGGGAATATGCAAAGTCATTCAAAATTAAATTCAGCAATAAAATACAAAATAACGGCCGCTTTCGCTTTGGTGGTTTTGTTGCAGTCATGTGTATCTATAGAAACTACTTCCTACTCTGATCCTGACTATATAGGCAAGTCATATAATAAGATTTGTGTCTACTCTGTTGAGGGTGACTTGAATTTACGTTCAAAGATAGAAGGAATATTTGTAGATAAGTTTACGGGTGCAGAGTTAAATGTGGTACAAGGATCAACGATTTTTCCACCAACTAGAGAGTGGGAAGATGAAGACTTTCAGAAAACTCTATTGGCAAATGGGTTCGATGGCTTTTTGAAAATAGAGATGATAGACGAGGATATAAATGTAACTACAACTCCGGTATATGATACAGATACTTATACTTCGACGAAAGAAAATGAAGACGGCGAAACAGAGACCGTAATCGAGACAAGAACAACAGTAAGTGAAAATACGAATGTACATGTACAGAAAAAGTTCCAAGCAGATATGATAGATGTTAGAACAAACAAAATTGCTTGGCGGGGGTTTTCTGCAACTGATGCAAATATGAGTATGATAGGTATGCACCGTGAAACAATTATAGAAAAGTTTGCAGAAGGAGTAATTGAGGAGTTAAAAGTAAAGGCTCATATAACTCCTAAGTAGCCTAATTGTACTCAAATTTCAAAGATAATCTCTATTTGTCGTATATTAGTAGCTGAATTGAATTAAAAACCACTTAAGTTTACTGATGACGAATAAAATTTACCTGCCAATATTAATTGCGAGCATATTAATTGGCTCGTGTTCACTGCAGAAAATAAATTTAAACTCTTACTCCCACCTAGATTTTTTGAATAAAGAATACGAATCTATTGCTATTTACTACGATACTGATAATCTAAACTACAGAAATAGTGTAGAATCTACGTTTACAGGGGAGTTAGCTGATAGTGATGTAAATGCAGCACAAGGTTCCATTCTTTTTCCTCCTTTAGAAGACTGGAGCGAAACCTACAAACAGAAGAATTTGAAAGAAAAAGGAATTGGAGCATTGTTGACATTTGAGTTAGATTCCATAAAACCTATAAAAGTAGTAGATGATGTAGAAAATGAAAACGAGCTTTATCCTTTCAAGGTTTCTGTTAAGAATGATGATGATGAGGATGAGGTAAACAATACACACTATTCCCTCAACCTTATGCTCATAGATGTAGAGACAAACACCATAGCTTGGCAAGGTAAATTTGACCCATTTTATCTTAAATTTCTAGAAAAAGGTAGAAGAAAGTCAAATTCAAAAAATATGGTTCGAGGAATAATAGCCGAGCTGGAAGCAAAAGGTCATATAGTTTTAGATTAATCAAAAAAAGAATTAAAAATAAAATGATAAGAAATGTAGTAATAATGGCAGGTGGCACAGGCGAAAGATTTTGGCCACTTAGTCGAAGAAAAAACCCAAAACAATTACTTGAGCTTACATCTTCGGGTAAGGTAATGATAGCAGAAGCAATAGACAGAGTATTGCCACTAATTGCCCCAGAGAATATATACATAATAACTGGCAAGCAGCTGAAAGAACCAATAGAGAATGCACTGCCTCAGTTACCTAAAGAAAACATAGTAGCTGAGCCAGCAAAGAGAAACACGGCTCCGTGCCTTGCTCTGGCTGCAGGAATATTAGACAATAAGAACCCTAATGAAAAGCAATCTGTAGCAGTATTAACTGCTGACCAGATAATACAACCAGAGAGTGATTTCCGAACTTGTATTGGTGCAGCACTTGATTATGTGGAGCAGAATGATGTAATAGCTACAATTGGTATAGTGCCTAACAGACCAGAGACTGGTTACGGCTATATAGAATCTGGTGATAAGCTAACGAAAATCAACGGCATTGGCATATTCAATCTGAATAGTTTCAAGGAAAAGCCGAACGAAGTTACTGCACAAGAGTATTTGGAAAAAGGGGGATATCTGTGGAATAGTGGAATGTTCTTTTTCTCACTCGATACATTCATCAGCGAGATGAAGGCAAACGCACCAGAGATTGGTAACAAAATAGCTGAGCTTCATCAAGGAAATAACAATATGCCAGCTGTGTTTGAAGCGATGAAAGGTATATCTATTGATTACGCACTAATGGAAAAAACTCAGAAAGCTGTGGTAGTAGAAGCGAATTTTGAATGGGATGACCTCGGTGCTTTCGATGCTATGGATAGAGTAAATGATAAGGATGTGAATGGAAATATAATCAAGGGTGATGTGATTGCAATTGATTGTAGTAACTCAATTATAATTAACAATTCCGATAGAATAGCTACCGCTTATGGACTGGAGGAGATGGTGCTCATACAAACAAACGATTCGGTGATGAGCTGCAAGAAAAGCGATTCGCAACATGTTAAGAAAATAGTAGAAGCTATAAAGGAAAAAGGATTGGAGAAATATTTGTAATGGCTATTTTATTCAAAGATATTAGTTCATTGGTAACAGTTGACAACAAAGGAAAAGAGTTCAAAGTTGGCACTGAAATGCAGGATGTTGGCGAGATAAAAAATGGTGCAATGATAGTGACTGACAAAGTAGAATGGGTAGGCAAAACAGAAGATTTGGGTGATGTAATCAGCGAATATGAAATAGAAAAAGAGATATCACTGAAAGGCAAAACCGTTCTCCCTGGGTTTGTAGATTCGCACACACATATTGTGTTCGCTGGAAACAGAAGTAATGAATTCGGTATGCGTTTGAGAGGTGCTACTTATGAGGAAATAGCTGCTGCTGGTGGCGGAATACAAAACACCGTAAAAGCTACAAGAAATGCATCAGTTGAAGAATTGGCGGAAGTTGGCAGAAATCTGGCGATGAGTGCTGCGAAGTATGGCACTACTTCCATCGAAATAAAATCAGGATATAGCTTAACCACAGAAGGTGAGATAAAGCAGTTGGAAGCAATCAAGCATTTGAGCAGTGAGCTACCTCTAAGAATTACACCAACATTTATGGGTGCGCATGACTTCCCACCAGAGTTAAAAAACGAGAGGGATAAGTATATAGACATAGTAGTCAACGATATGATTCCCTATGTGAGCGAGAATAATCTGGCAGAGTATTGCGATGTGTTCGTTGACAAGGGATATTACACAACTGAGCAAGGCACAAGAGTATTGGAAGCTGGGAAGAAATACGGACTGAAGCCAAAATCTCATTGTGATGAGTTGGCAGATGTTGGAGCAGCTGCTATGGCTGCCGAGGTTGGAGCTGTATCAGCTGATCATTTGCTATTTATAAATGACGATGGAATAGAGAAAATGAAACAGGCAGGTACGGTAGCTGGACTATTGCCAGGGACTGCATACTTTATCAAAATGCCATATGCACCTGCAAGAAAGCTAATCGACAGAGAGGTAATCACTGCTGTTGCTACTGATTGTAACCCTGGTTCATGCTTCACTGAAAATATGCAAACGATACTTTCACTTTCTGTTATTAATATGGGAATGACTGCTGAGGAAGCGATAAATGCAGCTACTATCAATGGTGCATATTCAATAAGAAAGTCGGACTCTGTTGGTAGCTTGGAAGTTGCTAAGCACGCAGATTTCATAGTTTGCAATTGCGATAATTACATTGACTTATTCTACCACTTTGGTATCAACCATGTGGAGCAAACCTGGATTGGCGGCAAACAGGTATAACACAATAATATATATGATTGTGCTTCAAGTAGCAGTCTAAATATGATAATAATACTATGCTCAAGAAAATAATGATAAGTACAATTATAATAATCGGCTTGTTGCTTGCTTTGTTAGCAATAGGAGTTTTTGCCTTTATAAATCTATCTCCTCAGTTTGGTCAAAAGCCAGAAGGGGAGGATTTGGAAAGAATAAAGAAGTCAGAAAACTACAAGGACTCAAAGTTCATTAACCTAGAAAAAGCTAAACTTGCCACCTTTTCCGAAGTGCTTCCTAAGCTACCTGAATTGTTGAGTAGCAAGGGCAAAATCCCAGAAAAACCATTTGATGTAGCATTCGAGACTGAAAGTAATTCTGAATTAGGTAAAACCTACATAACTTGGTACGGACACTCAGCATTCTTACTAGAATCTGACGACAAGAGAATATTAATCGACCCAATGTTTGGGGACGTAGCATCGCCGCTACCATTTGGTTCATCGAGATTTGAGTATAGCACACCAATTCCAACAGAAAGCTTCAAAGATATAGACGTTGTTCTTATCTCCCACGATCATTATGACCACCTAGACTACCCAACGATTGATAAGATTAAAGATGAGGTAAAGCTATTTGTAGTGCCATTGGGTATTGGTTCACATCTGAAAAGCTGGGGAGTGGATGAGAGCAGAATAGTCGAGTTAGATTGGTGGCAGAGCCACAAGCTCGGTTCATACACATTTACGGCAACACCTGCTCGGCACTTTTCTGGTCGCGGAATTACAGATGGAAACGCCACACAGTGGTCTGGCTGGGCAGTCAAAAATGACAGTGCAAATATCTTCTTCAGTGGTGATAGCGGCTACGGTAAGCACTTCGCTGAGATAGGAGATAAATTAGGACCATTTGATTTTGCAATGGTAGAGTGCGGACAATACAATGAGACGTGGCGCCAGATACACCTGATGCCCGAAGAAACAGTAACTGCTGCAAAAGAACTGAAAGCAGAAATAGCCATGCCTATACACTGGGGAGCATTTAAATTAGCACTACACACCTGGACAGACCCAATAATTAGATTCACCAAAGAAGCAAAAAAACAAAACCAAGATTACTTAACCCCTACTATTGGTGCTTGCTATGAGCTTGGCAGTGCATACCAGAATTCAAATTGGTGGGAGAGGTATTAGGAGTAATTGGTTGTCGGTCATTTGTCATTCCGAGGGAGTCCGAAGGACAACCGTGGGAATCTAAATCCCATTGTATAAAACCCCGTCTCACTTTGTG
>JBDQHL010000025.1:0-20347 GCA_040264895.1 Bacteroidota bacterium | reverse complement strand
TGACAGAAACGAAATAAGTATGAAAAAAAATGTTTTAGTAATTATAATTTCTGTATCTATTATTATATTAGGTGCAGCCATTGCTTACTACCTGATAGCAAACAAACCACAGCCACAACCTCCCAAGAAATTAGAGACTGTACGCTATGCTACTATGGGTGAAGTCAACTATGCTGAATACGAAGTGAGTATAAATACTACCGGCTCCGTTAGAGCTAAGAACAAGCTCGACATATATTCAGAGGTGCAAGGTATCTACTCTCCATCTGGCAAAGAATTCCGCGAAGGGGTTAGGTTTGGTAAGGGTGAACCAATGATAGTGATTGATAAAAGGGAAGCAGAGCTAACTCTAAAGACTCAGAAAAGTGAGCTTATGAATGCTATTGCTTCGCTAATGGCGGATATAAAAGTGGACTTCCCAGAGTCATTTGACAAATGGAACAACTACCTATCAAACTTCGACATAGAAAAACAGGTTGCTGAACTGCCAAAACCAAGTTCCGACAAAGAGAAATACTTCCTTACAGTTAGGAATATTTACAAGTTATATTTCAACATAAAAAATCAAGAAGTCAGATTAAGCAAATATATTATTTCTGCACCTTATTCTGGTACTGTTGCTATGAGCAGCATAGAGCCAGGAGCATTAGTCAGACCTGGTGCTAAGTTGGGCGAATTCTCAGGGCTAAATCTATTTGAAGTTAGCTTAGCTATTCGCTCATCGGATTTGAAATACATAAAGGTTGGTAGCTCAGTTGATATAGTTCACGAAGATAAAAAGTTAGAAGGAAAAATAGTAAGAATATCAAACAGAATAGACCCAGCTACCCAGTCGGTCAATGCCTATGTATCTGTCAGAAGTAGTGAACTAAAAGATGGTATGTATGTAACTGGTGTAGTATCTGGAAACAAAGTAAAAGATGTTTACAAATTACCAAGAAGAGCCCTAATAGATAACCGTGAAGTTTACACCGTAGTAGATGGCAAGTTAGATATAGAGTCGATAGAACTGAAATACTTAGGGAAAGATAATGCTTATATTACTGGACTAGCTGCTGGAACTACAGTAATTACAGAGCCAATGGCCAATGTAAAACTGGGCACTAAAATCAAGAGAAATGAGAATTAGATGAGAGCCTTTATAAGATATTTCATTAAGTACCCTACTTGGTCCAATACAGTATTGATTCTTTTCATACTATTTGGATTGTTGGCTCTTATGAATATGAAAAGCTCATTCTTCCCAGAGCGTGAGAGCAAGAATATTAATATTTCAGTTGTTTACCCAGGTGCATCTCCTGAAGAGATAGAAACCGGTATTGTCCAAAAGATAGAGGACAATCTGAAAGGTGTACAAGGTGTAGAAGAATACCAATCAACTTCGCAAGAAAATGCAGGTTCGATAATAGTTGAAGTGCAAGAAGAATATGATACTGATGAAGTATTAGTAGATGTAAGGAACGCAGTTGACAGAGTTAGTTCATTCCCTGCAGGAATGGAACCTCCTGTAGTATCTAAAAGACCAGCTATAGAATTTACTTATAGTTTTGCATTGTTCGGAGATGTTGACTTAGAAACACTAAAGAAAACTGCCCAAGAAGTAGAAGATGATTTACGAGAAATCCCTGCTATTTCTCAAGTAGAAATATCAGGCTTCCCAGCCACAGAAATTAATGTTGCCTTAGATGAAGACGTAATGCGTCGCTATCAGCTAACTTTTCAGCAAGTAGTAAATGCAATCAGTGCTAAGAACAGAGATCTTTCTGCAGGTAAAATAAAAACCGAAACAGAAGAGCTACTAATCAGATATGAAGGTAAGGAATACTATGCTGATCAAATACAAGATGTTATAGTAAAGACCAACAGTGATGGCTCGGTTGTACGGCTAAATGAAATAGCAGTTGTAGAAGATAGATTCTCGGAAGAACCACAAAGAACATTTGTAGATGGTAAACCAGCAGTAGTTGTTACTGTCAATAAAATATATGGCGAAAACACACTTGAAATAGCAGAAGCTGCAAAAAACTATGAGCAAAACTTTAATGGTAAATATCCTAATATAAGTGCTGCTATGATAGACGACGCTACAGAGAGTTTGCGTGGTCGTATTACTTTACTATTAGAAAATGGTGCTATAGGCGTTGGGCTAGTAATACTCTCACTTGCACTATTCCTCAATTGGCGTCTTGCGTTTTGGGTAGCTATGTCATTGCCATTCTCTTTCTTAGGTATGTTCCTAATGGCATATTTCTTTGATATAACACTCAATGTAATTTCACTATTCGGTTGTATAGTTGTAGTGGGTATAGTTGTCGATGATGGTATAGTCGTCGGTGAGCAGATATTCCAAAATTATGAAGATGGTATGAAGCCATATCGTGCAGCTATTCGTGGTACACTTCAAGTACTGCCATCAGTTACATTTGCCATACTGACTACAGTAGTTGCATTTTTACCTTTCTTCTTTATTGATACTCCTGGACCAAGAATATCTGATATGTCCTTTGTAGTAATATTTGTGCTGCTGTTCTCATTACTAGAAGTTATAGTTATTCTACCAGCTCACTTAGCCCACTCTAAGGCCCTAAGGCAGGATATAGAAAAGAGTAAAATACGAGCAAAATTTGACAAATTGGTAAACTACCCTAGAAATAAAATTTACAAGAATTTTCTTCATTACTCAATGAAACACAAGGCAATCCCTATCGCCTTTTCTGTATTCTTTTTCCTAATAACAGCTGGAATAATGGGTGGTGGAATTCTAAAAACTACTTTCTTCCCTAATATTGACAGCGACAATTTTACTATCAAGATAGAGTTACCATCTGGAGCTAGAGAAAACCAAACTAACTCAGTTCTTCAAAAGATTGAAAATACTATTGTAGAAGTAAATGAAGAACTAAAAGAAACAGAAAATACTGAAGAAGATTTAGTAATTAGAGTAGTAAAAAACATTGCTGCAATGCCTTCTGGCTGGGGAGTTTCTGAAACTGGAAACGCAAACGTAGGTAACTTACAAGTATTTTTGCAAAGCGAGGAAGTAAGAACAATTCCTGCCTTAACCATAGCATCTATGATTAGTGAACGAGTTGGACCACTACCAGAAGTAGACAAAGCCGAGTTTGGTAGTACATCATTCTTTGGTAAACCAATATCAATTCCTCTAATGGGGCGTGACTTGAATGACTTGCAAGCTGCTAAAAAAGAGCTGAAACAGCAACTGCAGGGTATTACTGAATTAAGAGATGTTACAGATAATGACCCACAGGGACTAAGAGAAATTGAGATTGAACTGAAAGACAAGGCATTCATACTTGGGTTCAACCAACTGAGTATTGCAAGTCAAATTAGGCAGGGTTTCTTTGGTGAAGAGGTAATGCGGTTGCAGAGAGGTAGCGATGAAGTAAAGGTATGGGTACGCTTCACGGAGGACTATCGCTCGTCAATAGAAAATTTTGAAAATATGAGAATAAGAGATGGGCAGGGAAATTCATACCCACTTAGCGAATTAGTTGACTATAAAATTAACCGTGGATCTATTAAGATAAATCACCTTGATGGAATGCGTGAAATAACTGTAGAAGCTGATACTAAAGACCCTAAAGCTGAGGTTCCGAAGATTATCTCAGAAATAAATGAGAATATATTAAACCCTATTCTATCAAAGTACCCTACAGTCAAAACCACTGCTTCTGGTCAAGCAAAACGAATAGAAAAGCTTTCGAAGGGGTTAATAATTTTACCAGTAGCATTTATACTTATGTTCTTCCTTGTTAGCCTGTCATTCCGTTCTCCACTACAAGCAATTTTAGTATTTGCTCTGATACCATTTGGATTAATGGGGGCAATGTGGGGACACGTAATACAAGGAATGAGTTTCAATGTGATGTCATTCTACGGAACCATAGCGTTGATAGGGATTATTGTGAATGACTCTATAGTATTTATAAATACATTCAACGATAACTTGAAAGAGGGTCAGAAGCTAAACGATGCCATTTACAATGCAGGCATAATGAGGTTTAGACCCATATTACTTACTACGGTAACAACAGTAGCTGGACTATTACCACTACTTTCTGAAACAAGTATTCAGGCACAGTTCCTAATACCGATGGCCATTTCTGTCGCTTATGGTTTATTAATTGCTTCAGTGTTTATTTTACTGCTTTTACCTATATTGCTAATGCTATTGAGCAAAACAAGGAAAGGCCTTTATTGGTTAAAAACTAATGAAAGCACTGATCCAGAGCAGTTGGAGCCAACAATAATTGAAGAAAATATGATAAAAAAATATTTAAATGAAGATGATTAGAGCCATTAGTTTTATAGCAATTTGTCTTGTCTCATTTGTAACCTTAAGTTCACAAACTAAGCTTACGTTACAAGATGCCGTTAGTAAAACATTAGATAATAACTATAATATACTTATGGTTAAAAAGGATGTGGAGATAGCTGAGAACAGTGTAGACATTGGCAATGCTGGATTTCTTCCTACTCTGGATGCAACTGGTAGCTATCGATATAGTGCTGAGGATGCAGAGACAGTAACAAGCCAGGGAACATTTCCAGGTAATAATAATGAGACAACAAACCTTAATGGAGCAGTTACACTTGGTTGGACTCTTTTCGATGGCTTTGCAATGTTTGCTCGCTATGATAAGTTTGATGAATTAGAGAAGCTAAATAAGATAACATTGCAGCTAGAAATTGAAACCAGATTGCAAGAGCTATTCAATGTTTACTATCAGATAAAGATGCTAAGTAAGAACATTGGACTTCTGGAAGAGACACTCAAATTCTCTGATGATAGGTTAAAATTCCTCACAGCTTCCAATGAATACGGTGCTACGACTGGAACAGAAGTTTTAAGAGCTAAGGTCGATTATAATACCGATTTTTCGAATCTGCAAAGACAACAAGCAGCTCTAAAAACAGCCAAATTTCAATTGAAATACATAATGGGTGAAGTAACAACAGAAGATTACGAGCTTACTTCTGATTTAGCAGTTAGAGAAGAATATGATTACAATTCATTGAAAGACATGGCATTCGATAGAAATAGTTCCATACAACAAGCTATGATTAACAAAGAAATATCAGAACAAGACGAAAGAATAATTGAAGCCGCATATTATCCGAATATACAATTTAGTGGTGGTTACAGTTATAGTGAGCAAACATCCAAAGTTGGTTTTATATTAGGAAGTAATAGTGAAGGAGTAAACGCTCAACTTTCACTAAGATGGAATTTGTTTGACGGATTTAGAACCAGAATAGCTGATCAGAACACCGAAATATCAATTGAAAAGCAAGATATATTCATACAGAATATTAGAGCAATGATTGAAACAAATCTATTGACTAACTACCAAGCATACTCTGATTTGAAAGACGTGCTAAAGCTAGAAGAAGACAATTTGGTAACTGCTACAGAAAACTTCGAACGTTCCAAAAGTATGTTCAAATACGGTACCATAAACTCGCTAGATCTCCGCCAATCACAGATTAACTTGCTTGCTACAGAGCAACGAATAGTGAACCTAAAGCACGAAATAAAAACATACGAAACTACACTACTTATGCTATCTGGGCAACTCAGGGGTGAGTAAGCTAATTTAGATAATATTTACACTTTTTCAGGCTTTTCCCTCTTGATAACAACAAGTGTCTTGTCATCATTGTAGATTGAATTAGCTGAGAACTTCTGAACTTTTTCTAATATCATATATGCTATTTCTTTACAGCTTTTCTCATTGTATTCTTTTAGTGTCTCGCGTATTCTCTGTTCTCCAAAAAGCTCGCCTTGTGAATTCATTGCTTCGCTAATTCCATCCGTGTAAAGCACCAATGTATCGCCTTGCAACATACGACAATTTTGTAATTTATACTTTTGGTTAGGCATAATTCCAAGAAATCCACCTGTTGGCGGTAAGTCTTGGAACTTATCTCTTGATGGACGATAGTGGACTGGGGGGCAGTGTCCTGCGTTTGCATATAGTATCAGTCTATTGGATGATAGAGTTAGCTCACCGTAGAACATAGTTACGAATCTTTCTCTTGAAAAAGTCTTGTGAATCAGATTATTGAGCCGTCCAAACATATTTGTAATTTTCGGCGAAAAGCCCATTGCCATTCGCACAGCACCTGAAACAAATAGCGCTTGAATTGCCGCGGGCATCCCCTTGCTTGCACAATCGCAAACCAGCACTCCTAGCGATTCCTCTTCCGTGTCTTGCGAATCATTCCTAATATAATCAAAGTAATCTCCACCGACCTCTTGGTCAGGCAGACATAGCCCAAATATTCTATAATCGTGAAATTCAGTATAGTGCTCAGGTAGGAGATTTCTTTGTATTTCACCCGCTTTGTTTAGCTCTTTTCCTTGGTGTTTATCTTTTTTCTTTCTCCCTAAATCTCTAAGTGCAATAGTTGCCAAACGAGAGATAATGCGAAGATTATCATAAAGCTCATCGTCAAATACTTCAGCATTGAACCCAATGAGATACTCAAAGAATTTACCAGATTCCAAGTAAATTAGTTCTCCCACACCCATACCTGCATAGTTACCAATCCCAAACTTCTGAAGCTCTTTGTTTTGCTCTCTGTTGGTTAAAATTCTATTTGTTGTAAGTGAATTTATTTCATTGAAGAACAACTCATTACTTAGTGAATATAGGAATCCAATAGGTATTTCCTGCATGTCACCAGCAGAGTATAGCAACTCATAAGCATACTTATCTGCTTTAAGAGTCCAAACTCGTGCACCAATCATTTTTCTGTCAACCGACTTTACTAACTGGTTGACCAAATCAGATAGTATGTCTAATTCAGAATCATAGTCATTTGCAGAAATCTCATCTAAGATCTGCTCAATGTCAGAAGGATTAAGTTTTCCCAAGTTATAATAATCCTACTTTTTGCATTTCATCTTTTAGTAATTTGCGAGTTGCATCTGTTATTTGCATTAGTGGCATACGGAAATTGTCTTCCATCATTCCCATCATTTGCAATGCTGTTTTAGCTGGAACAGGGTTTGGCTCTGCAAAATTCATCTGCATTAAGTTCATTAATTTGTAGTGCAAATCTCTTGCAGTTTTATAATCATCATTCAGTGCAGCATTAACACAATCTGAGAACATTTTAGGAGCATAATTAGACAATACCGAAATTACACCATCAACTCCGGTTGAAATCAATGGAAGAGTAATAGCATCATCACCCGATAGTACAGAGAAGTTTTCTGGTGAGTGATTCACCATAGTCATAATCTGTTCCATATCGCCAGATGCTTCTTTTGTAGCAACAATATTTTCAAATTCTTCTGCAAGCTTTATTTGCACTTCTGGAAGTATATTTACTGTGCTTCTACCGGGTACATTGTATATAATGTGTGGCATATCAACGGCATCAGCAATCATACGATAGTGGTTGTATAGTCCCTCTTGCGATGGCTTGTTGTAATATGGTGCTACTAATAGTGTAGCATCCGCACCAAGTTCTTTTGCAACAAGAGACAAATCAATAGAAGCTTGGGTGTTGTTTAAACCAGTTCCTGCAATTATAGGAACTCGTTTGTCAACATGCGCTATAGCAGTTGTGATGAGAGCCACTTTCTCTTTAGTATTCAAAGTTGCTGATTCACCTGTAGAACCACACACAACTATTCCACTAACTCCGTTGTCTATCTGATGATCCAAATGCTTTTTGAAAGCTTCAAAATCAATTGACATATCTAGTTTGAATGGAGTAACAATTGCTGTGTAAGTACCTCTAAACATTTTGTTGCTCATAGCGTTATCCCTATGTGATTGATTTTTAAAAAACAAAAATAATCAAAAAGGAAAGGAAAATCAATGATAATAGATTATGGCCATAAAAAAAGCCCAACAACATTATGTTATTGAGCTATTTTATAATAAGAATTAAATCCGTTCAATATTATTGTATTGATACATAAAAAGAACCAGATACACTCTTAGTGGAACCATCATCTTCATTAGTACCAGTAAATGAGAACGTGCCTTTAACTTCTTCGTCTGTAACTTCAGTTATTTCACAAGTCCCATTTGCGGCATTCCAAGTCTCTACAGAAGAGGATCCTATTGCACCTCTTGACTCTTGATAAAAACAAATGGCTGAATAAGACTTCAATTCTGGTTCACCACCTATTTGTACTATTTGAATAGAGATAGTGTTTACATCGAATAGATTTGCTAGTCCTCCAACCTGTTGTCCTCCATAAACTAAATTAGTTATATCATAATAAATTGCGTTTCCAGCCTCAAAATCTGCTCCTCCTACAGTTGCTGTCATGGTACCAATTGTAAAATCACTTGGACCTGTCCCCTAATCTTCATCTTTACAAGATGTTGCTATTAATGCCATACATAATGTAAAAGCAAAGATTGATAATATTTTTTTCATAAATTTCTCCGTAGTTGATTAAAAAAATATTTCTTAAATAACCGAAATATAAATAATTTCACAATCATAACTTGAATACATGATAAATATTTGGTTCTTTTGAGTTGTACTCTTCAGCTTGCTGTTAAATTGTAAAAGATTAGAACGCAAAACTATGATAATTTGGTAAATGATATTGCAGTTAGGTTGAATGGTTTTTTCGTTGGTGCTATCGGTATAGATATGATGAATACTGGCATTAGAAACATGTATCTCTAATAATTCAATTTCATCTTTGTTATTCATCTATTATTGATTATCTTTGGATTAGTTACAACAATAGGTGTTCATGGAAGAAATCAAGAAGCCCAAAAGAGGACTATTACCTACATTAGGCCTATACACTACCTTAGCTATAGTTGTCGGAGCTGTTATCGGTTCAGGTATATTCAAAAAACCAGCTGTAATGGCAGAGGTTACTGGCTCTCCTGAATTAATGTTATTCGTTTGGGTATTAGCAGGTGTGCTCACACTATTTGGAGCACTATCGAATGCAGAAGTTGCTTCTATGATTCCTGAAACAGGTGGTCAGTACATTTACTTCGAAAAAATGTATGGTAAATTTATTGCCTATATGTACGGTTGGGCACTGCTCGCTGTCATCCAAACTGGTTCCATTGCATCTATTGCCTACGTATTTGCAGAGTATTCCCAAGAATTTACTGCTTTTGTTATGCCACGGTTTTCAACTGCTACCGAACAGAGTATAACATTCACAATTCCATTTATTGGCAAATTTTACCCTTTGGAAAACATAGGTGTCAAAGCTATTACAATAGGTACAATACTTTTTTTAAGTTTTGTTAACTATCTGGGTGTAAGGTTCGGAGGCAGAATATCCTTAGTTTTCACAGTTGCTAAAGTACTAGCAATATTAGTATTAGTTGGATTTGGATTTGCTTTCAGCGAAGGAAGTGTAGTAAATCTTACAACAGATGCTCCTTCATTCAACTCTAATACTAACTATATATTTGCAGGAATAATTGGTGCTCTTTCAGCAGCATTTTGGTCTTACGATGGTTGGAACAATATTACCTACATAGCTGGCGAAGTGAAGAAACCCCAAATCAACATTCCAAAATCATTAATTACCGGCACGCTGATAATAATCGCAGTTTATCTGTTAATCAATGTAGCATTCCTTTATGTGATACCAGTGGAACAGATGGCGGGTAGCTCACGAATAGCTGCAGATGTGGCTAATATTGCTATGGGACCTGTTGGGGCTATGTTCGTTGCGGCAGCCGTTATGGTTTCTACATTTGGTACTACTAACGGAACAATAATGGTAAGTTCAAGAGTGTACTATGCAATGTCACAAAAAGGACTATTCTTTAAAAAAATTGGCAAAAGTCACGACAAGTTTTTCACTCCTGGAAATGCACTAATCCTACAAGCAGTTTGGTCTTGTGCCTTGGTTATGTCTGGTACATTTGACCAACTGACTGACATGCTTATCTTTGTGAGTTGGATTTTCTATGCTGCTGGCGCCTATGGTGTGTTCGTATTAAGAAAAAAAATGCCTGATACACCAAGGCCATATAGGGTATGGGGTTACCCATTTGTACCAGTAATATTCGTAGTGGTAGCTACAATATATGTAGTTTCTACACTTTATACTGATATATATAGTTATGCAAATGGCGAATCAGAAATAATCCGTTCGGTATTTGGATTATTTTTGTTATCTTTAGGTATTCCATTCTATATATACTTCAATAAGAAGAATCATTCTACAAATTAATCTTGGAGGTCAAATGGCTAAAGAAATATTGAATATTCACTCAGAAACTCCTGAGATGAGAAAAGTGAAAATGGCGGCAGATGCTTTGAAAGACGGAGCGGTAATATTATATCCAACTGATAGCGGATTCAGTTTGGGGTGTGACCTATCCAACAAAGATGCAATAGATAAAATTAGACTTATCAGGCGACTAAGTAAAGACCATCAGCTAACGTTCTTATGTCGCGATTTGGCAAATATTTCAGAGTTCGCCAAGGTGGACAATGTGGCATACAGAACTGTTAAAGCTCTTATACCGGGACCTTATACATTTATCTTGCCTGCCTCAAAGAATGTACCTCATTTTGCTTATAACCCTAAGCGAAGCACTACAGGTATCAGAGTTCCAAACAATCAGTTAGTGCAGCTATTGTTGCAAGAAGTAGGAAATCCAATATTAGCAATTACTGCTAAGAATGAAGATAACACACTGAGAACTCCCGAGGAAATAATTGATTTCTTTGGTAAGCAAGTTGACCTAACCGTAACTTCAGATGCTTACGAATTTGTTGGTGATTCGAGTGTCATAGACATGACCGAACAAGAGTTCAAAGTAATAAGAAAAGCAGCAGGTGGCGAAAAGTTAGACGAAATGCTTTATACAGAAGAAGCATAGTTCAAAATCATATTATTTTAGATAGAAAGCTCAATTAAAATATGGCTGGGCTTTTTTTTTGCTACTCTGTGGCTAATTTTTATTACTTAACCAATACAAATTTTACCGCTTTTCTCCACTCCCTTGCTTGATGCGAGAGTATAAAAATATGCACCAGTTGTAAGACCGCTTAACTCAATTCTATGGAATGTAAATCCATAAGATGAACTTATATTCTGAGTTAATAATTCTTCCCTGTTTGATTATAAGTTTTTAACTCATATTGCTTCTGTGTTGGATCATTTATAGCTACTTCTAAGTTGTCTCCCGATTGATAAACAAGAAACTTTTCCTCTGAGCTAGATTCTTCTATATTAGTCACAGTTTCCAAACGATATAGTCCTTTCCATTTTTTATGAAAACTAAATAATCAAAATTCCAGTATAAAGGTATTTGCTTTCCATTATTTGATTTGGGTCAGATTTAAAAATGAATTTTTGAAGATTATTTAAGCTTTCAAATAAAAATAAATCCGCTTAGCTATTTTTAACTAAGCGGATTAATATTATTAAGAATTAGCTGATTGATTTTTAGTAGTCTCTTGTATAGCTATTGAGTATACTACAAGACCAAATCCTATTTTATTGATTGCATCTGCAATGTTATAAAATAAATCAACATTAGAAGAACCCCATCCAAAAGCAGTGTTTAGCCAACCACCTGGCATACACATATATCCTATTGGATAAACAGCCCATCCTACTAGGATAAACCATGCAAGAATTCTAATTCCTCTTTTTACAGTGTCGCTATTACTATTTGCTGCTAATTTAGCAACTTCACCAGCCCATGCTGTGTATAGAATGTATATGTATCCAAGCGATGATACTACACCCCATAATACTGAGTGTGCTGTATCTCCACCAGGAGGATTAAAAGCTTCTCCAATATAACCAGCTACTAACATCCAAACAGATGCTACTATTAACTTCCAGAGCAATCCAATTTTAGCTCCGGCGGCTTTGGTTAATAAATAAAATTCGACACACATTAGTGGAACTGTTAAAGTCCAATCGATGTATCTTAGAGCAGTTGGATTTGCACCTGTTGCTAGGTAATAATCTCTCATATAATAATAATGAGCTGCTGCGATGAATGTGATTAGTGCAGAAACTAGAAGTGATAACTTCCATTTTCCATCTACTCTACCTCTTTCAAAAAAGAAGAAGATTGATGCCGCAAGCATTGCCATATAACCTGTAAAAAAGGTAAATGCAACTGGGTCATCTATCGGTATAATTAGTATATCAGCCTGCATACGAATTTAATCCTTATTAGTTATTAAAAAAATACACATACAAACATACGAAAAATTTTTTTATTTTGAAATATTTTAAAAATATTATCGAATGTTCAATTATAGCTATTAGTAGTTTACTTCCCTCCCATTAATTGAATCTCGAAATGGGTGGGAAATTGCTCGCCAATCTGAGCGAAAACATAGGTTATTGAAGTAATGGTATCATCTTCCTAATTAATCTGATTCCAGATCTTTCCACCATCTTTAGACTCATATATTTTAAGTCCATCAGTCACAATTCCATGTTCTTCATTTCTAAACTTAATTTCTTTTATTCCTCTAGCTGGTGTGTGGATAGTATCCATTTCTACTTCCCAGTCTTTACCCCCATTAGTTGTTTTATATACAAAGCTATTGTAAACTAGCGTTTTCTCAGTAAATTGTCTACCACTTAAATACCAAACAGAATCGTTGACAAAAAAATTATCTGCAAAAGCTGGCAAATATTTCTTTTAATAAAGCAATTCACCATTCTTGTCAAAAAGTCCTTCACCAATCAAACTGAACTTATCTTTCTTAATATCATATTTGTAATAGTGACGTTCTACACTTTTTTCCGATGTATTATTGTATTTCGTATTTATAACAAACATAATACTGTTAGAATCTATGAAATTAATGATGTTAAATGATTGAATAGAATCAGGAAACTCAACTTCTCTATGACTGTTATAATTATCTTCAGTAATAATTAACTTCCTATTATAAAATTCAATAGCTGAAATATTTTTGTTGTATTTTTTACATTTGAGACATGAAAAACTCCCTCAGAATTATATTCTTGTAAAGATACTTTTCTAAAATCGTTTCCACCATTTTCAGCTATTTCAATTAAACCTTGATCCTGATATATTATATAAAAAGTATTTTTATCTATGATTCTTACATGTTTTTTTCTGTTAAGTTCAGACCATTTATTACACCTTTACTTATTGCATCTTCCCAAGTATAGCCTTGATCCGTAGACTTGTAAATAAATATCTCAAAATTTAACTCTGTAAATAGAAAACAATTATTGCTATCAACACATCCAAAATTTAGAAATTCTTCTCCACCCTTATCGGCTCTAACAAAATTCCAATTTTTGTCTGCTTTCAAATTCACAGCACTTAAAACTATTAATATTACGATACCTATTTTTACTATTCCTCTCACTTCCCATCTCCCATTATGTTTCTATTCAAAAATACGGATATAATTAGGCCCAAAAAATATATATTTTCAAGAGAGATGATAAAAATTTGCTTTGCTGAACAATGTTCATTAATTTAGCATTGTTATATTTAATTGCATTACAAGAACTATAATCATGAAAAATAAAGAATTACAAGAAAGCCGTATGCGTGGCTATTTCACTCGAGCCACTAAGGAAATGATACTTGCAGAGGGAACGAAATCTCTAAGCGTTAGATCAATAGCAGAGAAAGCTGGGTACTCATTTGCTACTATGTACAATTACTTCAAAGATGTAAATGAGCTAATATCATATTGCATACTCGACTTTGTAGATGAGTGCGAAAGCTATATCAACGACCAAGTAAGCGGTAAAGAAAAAGGGCTTGCAAGTATTGAAGCCAAAATAAAAGCATACACAGAATATATGTTTAAGTATCCAGGTATATTCGAGCTATTCTTCATTGAAAAGCTATCCATATCGAGCAAATCAGCAGATAGGATAGAGCCAGCCGTTTCTTTGATAGAAAAGGTTTGTCAGCCAGATGTAGAGTTTTGCATAGAGCAAGGAAAAATGAATGTAGAGGAAGCAGTAGTACTAATGATAAATTTGCGTAATAATATCAATGGTGGATTGTTGCTTTATATGAACAGGAAATATCCAAAATCATACACGAGTTTCATGTCAAACATGGAAAAGGTTGTGAACTCACTACTTAAGAATTAGTATAATTTACACTATACTATGTGCTTTTTTCAGTTTTAAGTTGTCTATAATTATAATTATTCAATACTAAGGACCACAACATGAAATATTCTATACTTTTTTTATTAATTATCACAAGTTTTTCTCTTTTTTCACAAAGTAATTACACTCACAAATTTTCAACCTACTTAGGTGGTAACAACTTCGAACAAGCCAGAGACCTTGCCATAGATAAAGATGGTAATATCTATATAGCTGGTGGTACTTCCTCGCCAGACTTTCCTGTTACACCATGTACATAAGCCGATTCTGTTCTATTACCTGCTCCCCATTTTGAGATAAATTCATAGTCTTGTACAGATGAGTTTCCGTAAGTTTTCGCTACATATACCCAAGATGAAATAGTAAATGTGTTTGTTAAGTCAAGCTTAGACTGATCAGCTATTCTAACTGTTTGAACTTCATTAATGTTTCTGCTATCAAACATAGCTGCCTTGTAGCTTTCATAATGCATATTATCTGTAAATTTTGCATTATTTAAAGTACCATCCAAATTATTGCCACTATAATCCAAACCATTGCTATCCAATGGCCAATAGCCAACTAGGCCATCAGTTATAATTGGTATTGTGTCGTCTACTGGTTTAGTACCATTGTCCTTTTTCCTACATCCAAATGCTAACAATACAAAAAATAAAATTGAGACTATTCTCATAATCCTCTCCGTAAAAAATGTTATACTTATTTCTATTATTACTCTGAGATATGCATTTCAAGGTAATTATCAAAAAAAAAGGAGCCATAATCGGCTCCTTTCTGTAATAATATTTAGATTCCTACTCTTAATTTTCTGGCTTCATCTGTGGGAAGAATAGCACATCACGAATAGATTTCTGCGCTGTTAGTAGCATAACTAATCTATCAATACCAATTCCCAAACCAGCTGCAGGAGGCATTCCGATTTCAAGCGATTGCAAGAAATCTTCGTCCAATACCATTGCCTCATCATCGCCACCAGCTTTGGCTCTTGCTTGCTCTTCGAATCTTTGTCTTTGGTCGCGTGGGTCATTTAGCTCACTGAATGCATTTGCCATTTCCGAGCCATTGATAAATAGCTCAAATCTTTCTACTAACCCTTCTTCTTCTCTGTGCTTTTTAGCAAGTGGACTCATCTCCAGAGGATAGTCAATCACAAATGTTGGTTGAATCAACTTAGGTTCTGCATGTTCACCAAATATCTCATCCAATACCTTAGATGATGAAGCACCTGGCTCTATATCCACATTTAGCTCTTTTGCTATGGCTTTTAGCTCGTCCAATGATTTACCTTTCAAGTCTTTTCCAGTAGCATCTTCAATTAATTGGAAAAATGGCTTGCGTGGGAATTTCTCTGACAAATCAATCTCTATATCATCAAAATTGATTTTCATCTCACCATTAACCTCATTAGCTATGTGCTTTATCAAGCCCTCGGTCATGTCCATCATCCAGTTGTAATCCTTGTAAGCTACATAGATTTCCATCATTGTGAACTCTGGATTGTGGCTTCTGTCCATGCCCTCATTACGGAAGTTTTTGCTTATCTCGTAAACACCTTCAAATCCACCAACAAGCAATCTTTTCAGATATAACTCAAGTGCAATTCGCATATACAAGTCTGTATCCAAAGTGTTGTGATGAGTTACGAACGGACGTGCTGCAGCCCCACCGTATAGTGGTTGCAATATCGGAGTCTCAACTTCTAACCAACCGTGGTCATCGAAGTAACGACGCATTGAAGCTATAATCTTCGAACGTTTGATAAATACATCTCTAACATCACTATTTACAACTAAGTCAATGTAGCGTTTTCTGTATCTAAGCTCTTTATCAGCAAATGCATCGTGCACTATCTTATTACCATCTTCATCTATTTCTTCTTTAGCTATTGGAAGTGGCATAAGCGATTTGGATAATAGCACTGCCTCTTTAGCATATACTGAAGTTTCCTTAGTCCTAGTCTTGAATACATGCCCTTTAACACCAATGAAGTCACCGATATCAAGTAAATCCAAAATTTCGTAAAACTCAGGCACATCATTCTTTCTGATGTACAATTGAATTCTACCGCTTTGGTCCATTAGGTTAAGGAAAGATGCCTTACCCATTTTTCTGATACTCATTATTCTACCTGCAACTGCTACAGATTCGAATTCCTCTGGCTTTTCTTCATCAAAGTTATCTTTGATTTCAATAGCGCTGTGAGTTTTATCAAATGAATAGGGGTAAGGATTAATACCTTTTTCTTCTATTTCAACTAATTCTTCTTCTCTACGAAGCTGTTGGTCATTTTTTTTTGCCATTAGACTAATTTTTTATGTTTTTGTACGTGATTAAATTAAGAGGTGCAAAATTAGTAATTATTTTATGTTTTTATAGCTATTTTGCTTATATTTATCACACAATTTTGTAATTTTACAATCACTTAGCGTAATTATTATTAATTAATCAATTAGGAAATCTTTGAGTAGACCAAATTTTGGCAGAAGAAATATGCCAAACAACAAGAACAAAACTAAAGTAAATGAAGAACTTCGTGGTAAGGAATTTAGAGTAATTTCTCCGACTGGGGAGATGTTGGGCATACTAACAAAAGTTGCCGCAATAAAGAAAGCCGAAGAATTTGGGCTGGATTTGGTAGAAATATCGCCAAATGCAAAGCCACCTGTAGTCAAGATAATTGACTACGGTAAATACCAATACGAGCAAGCCAAAAAAGACAAAATGCAACGTAAGAACCAACAGCAACAACAGCTGAAGGAACTTAGGTTCAAGCCAGGCACTGAAAAACACGACTTTGATTTCAAAACGAAACACGCTCGTGGATTTTTGGAAAGTGGTAACAAGGTAAAAGCAACCGTAATGTTCCGTGGTAGAGAAATCACCCATAAGGAATTCGGTAGAGAAATGCTCGAAAAGTTTATTGAAGAGCTAAGTGATATATCGAAAGTAGATGTAGATATCAAAATGGAAGGTAGAAATATGATGGTATTACTATCCCCAATAAAACAAGCGAAAAAATAATTTTGTAAGTTATTAACAGATTATATAATTTTGAAGTTCCAATGCTTACTGCATTGGAATTTTTTTTGCAACAAACATAAAAAATCAGAGCTAAAAATGCCAAAGATGAAATCAAAATCTTCTGCAAAGAAGAGATTCAAAAAGACAGCTTCTGGAGAGTTCAAAAGAGGACAAGCTTATACTAGTCACATATTGACTAAAAAGACTCAGAAGAGAAAGAGAAACTTACGTAAAAAAACATTAATCGATCAGTCTGATAAAAAATCAGTTTCGAAAATGTTACCTAGCGCATAAGCTAGCTGTAAGTAATAGACAGAAAATTTAAAAAATTGCGAACGGGGACGTAGCTCTCCCTAAGCAACCTTATTAAAACATATACTAAAATTATTGAGGTATTATTATGGCTAGAGCCAGAAATAAAGTAGCTGCCAAACAAAGAAAGAAAAAGGTCTTTAAACTTGCCAAAGGTTATTGGGGATCAAGAAAGAATGTTTGGACAATTGCAAAAAACCATGTTGAGAAAGGTCTTTCTCACGCTTATATTGGTCGTAAGTTAAAGAAGAGAACTTACAGAAGACTATGGATAACTAGAATCAACGCTGCTGCTCGTTTGAACGGCACTACATACTCTAAGTTTATGCATGGACTAAAACAAAACAATATAGACATCAACAGAAAAGTATTAGCTGACTTTGCTATGAACAAACCAGAAGTGTTCAAAGCGATAGCTGACAAAGTAAAGTAAATACTTATCTAGAGTAAATATAAAGAGAGCCGAGCTATTAATTTAGTTCGGCTTTTTTTGTGGGTATATTATACTAATTAATTAGCTTAAATTTCTTTAACACAACAAAAAACCCCAAGCCGGATTAGGCGAGGGGTTGATAAAGATTAAAAGTATGAAGGTAATTAATTTTCTACATACCAATTACTCTGTATATAGTAGAATGTCCTAACATCGCCATTATCTAAAGTAGGCGAACCAACTACATCACTAAGTGTTACAGAATGACCAGAATTATTGATAATAGTAAATAGATTATAATAACCGCTGTTTGATGATGGATTACCTAAAGTTTCATTAGTGATATTACCACCAGCATTTTCAAGTATTACTATTCTTGAAAGTATCGAAGTGCCTTATCAGTATCATCTTTTTCATAATATGCCAAATATAAGTCCCTATATACAAATACTAGACTATTAATATCGCCCACTTCTAGACAGACCGATTCAGCCTTTTTATTGAAATCAATAGATTTATTGAGATTTATTTCTTTGTTTAAGAATTCAGTATTTGCTTCAACGGATTCTATTTTCTTTCTAATTGAATCTCGTGTTGACTCTAAATATAATTCTCCTAAACTTCTAAGACTATATGAAATCGTTAGAGAGTTATTCAGTTCCTCAGCTATTTTTAGTGCTTTTAAACTATAATCTAATCCTTTTTTTGAGTCAAAAGTACTATAGGTATAACTTACACCGATCATATTATAGCTATCTACTTCACCTTTTAACCAATCCATCTTCTGGGCTAGTTTCAAGGCATTATTTGAGTATTCAATTGCTTTTTCAGGATTTATATCTATATACAAACCAGCTAGTTTATTTAGTAACATAACTTGGTTAGTGTCAATCTTTGCTTTTTTTAGCACTTTAGTTAATGAATCAATTTTGGCTTGTCCAGATAAAGGTCTTTCGGTGGCTGTTATTTGTTTTGTTATGCTAATTGAGAGTAAAATTACTAATAAATAGAGAGTTGATTTCATATACTTTAGGAATTTAATTAATTGCAATTAACTCAATATATGGAATTTTTGTGTTCTATTTTTTTTGGAAGTATAACTTTTTTCCCTCATTTCATAGCCGTATCATCTTTTTCTGTTAATTTTGTAAGCATATTGAATAACATAACTTGATGAAACAAAAATGATTGATATTAACTTACTTCGTGACAACCCCGATCTTGTAAAAAAATCTACTACCAACAAGAATGCTAATGTAGACATAGACAAAGCATTGGAGTTAGATGAACGCCGCCGCTCACTGATAGTAGAGGTGGAACAGCTGAAAGCTCTACGAAACAAAGTGACTAAAGAAATAGCTGATGCTAAGAAAAACAAGGAAGACGCTCAACCAAAAATCGACCAAATGCGTAAAGTCTCTGGCGACATTAAGCAGATGGATTCTGATTTGGCAGAGATAGAAGAAGAGTTCAACTCTATTTTACTCCAAATCCCCAATGTTCACGACGATTCTGTTCCAGTAGGGAAGACCGAGGACGACAATGTAATATTCAAAACAGTGGGCGAACCAGTAAAGACAGACAAACCAGACCACATTGAAATAGCAAAAAAGCTTGGAATACTCGATTTTGAGCGTGGTGCTAAGGTATCTGGTAGTGGTTTTGCATTCTACACTGGTAAAGGTGCAGCACTCGAACGTGCCTTGATTAACTTCTTTTTGGATGAAAATACAAGCCGTGGATATTACGAAATGATGTCACCATTTATAGTAAATGAAGAGTCAATGCGTGGAACTGGTCAGTTACCAAAGATGGCAGAGGATATGTACCACGTACAAGAAGACAATATGTATCTAATTCCTACTTCAGAAGTGCCACTAACTAACTTTCATCGTGACGAAATGATTCCTGTTACCCAATTAAACAAGCGTATAACGGGTTATTCTCCGTGTTTCAGACGTGAGGCAGGGTCACATGGGAAAGATGTAAGAGGATTCCTTAGAGTGCACCAATTCAACAAAGTTGAGTTAGTCAAGTTCGTAAAACCAGAAGACAGTTGGAAGGAATTAGATCTGATGGTAGAAGACGTAGAGAATTTGCTTAACAAATTGGGCT
Organism: Bacteroidota bacterium; assembly: GCA_040264895.1. GTDB lineage: Bacteria > Bacteroidota > Ignavibacteria > Kapaibacteriales > UBA2268 > PGYR01. Next base: position 341 of record JBDQHL010000025.1, on the reverse strand, counting down.
TCACTTATCGATTGAATCAGCTATGTACAGGCGACACAAGCTTTGCTTCAGCTAAGACTATAGATTTGGAAGTTTGGTCAGAAGGGGAACAGAATTGGCTAGAGGTATCCAGCTGTTCGAACTTTATCGACTTCCAAGCACGAAGAGCTTACATCAGATTCAAAAGATCAGCAGATAGCAAACCGGAGTTTGTGCATACACTAAACGGAAGTGCATTAGCTACTCCTCGTATTATGGTTGCTCTGATTGAAAAATATTATGATGGAGAGAAAATTAATTTACCAGAATGCTTACACAAGTATTTGAGTTTTTCTACAATCGATTAGATTGTTATTTATTAT
>JBDQHL010000024.1:0-20586 GCA_040264895.1 Bacteroidota bacterium | reverse complement strand
AGGTACAACAAACTTGCCTATTGCAATATCTGTTCTGAACATCCATAAAAATGAAGCTGTTATCAATGCAAATAACACAATTCTCTCTTCAAATTTAATCTTACCCAAGCTCTTTAACTCATCTTTTATTATACCCTTATCTAATTTTAAGTTTTTACTCGGCTTATAGTAAATATTCAAAATGAATACTTTAACCACAACAAATGAAATAATAGCTAATGGTAGTGCAAAAATAAACCAATTAGAAAATGAGATTGTTACATCACTTGTAATCATTGATTCATAAATTGACTTAAAGGCCAAGTTTGGTGCTGTGCCGATCAAAGTAGCAGTTCCACCTACCGAAGATGAGTATGCAATTCCTAACATAAGAGCAATTGAAAAACTCCTTGTTTCTTTCTTACTAAAATCATTTTCCAGCTTACTAATAATACCCAAGCCTATAGGCAACATCATTATTGTTGTTGCAGTATTCGATATGAACATAGAAAGTAAAAATGAAGATAGCATGAATCCAAACACTATTCTTTTGGGATTGCTTCCTATCTTATCAATTATTCCCAGAGCTATTCTTTTATGCAGCCCCCATCGTTCCATTGCAATAGCTATTAAGAAACCACCAATAAATAAAAAAACTATTGAGTTTAAATATAAACCTGCTATTTGCTTTCCAGAATCTATTTCAAACAAGGGAATCAAGACCAATGGAACCAGGGAAGTAGCCGCTATCGGTATAGCTTCCGTTATCCACCAAACTGCCATTAGTACAGCTATTGCAAACATGTTTGATGCAAGTAAATTTTTCTCTGAGATTGGAAAAAGGATAAATAAAATGAATCCAAGAAATCCCAGAACTAGGCTATATTTATCAAGCTCAAATTTCTTTATCATAACTTCAGTTTGTTCATAATTCCTTTGGGTACACCATCTTTATGAAGTGTGATAGAAGTAGTTTTGTGCATAAAGTATGAATAAGAAACATAAAGGTAGCCGTCCTTACCTCTATCCTTTGTACCCCAAGAATTCTTCACTATGAAGTATTTTCTATCTAACTTATCTTTTGCTGTACCAACTATGTGCATACCGTGGTCATCTTGCGTGAGATAATTATCAAAATCATTCTGTCTAATTTCTTGAGTAATATCTAACTCTGTATAAATAGAATCCCACTTAATTTTGTCTTTGTCTATTTTCATTTGCTTCATATCTTCTGGATTGATTGCCAAGCCATAATCAGACTCAAATGATTTTTCAGATACATCTGCTCCCCAATCAATCGAGTATCCATTTTCTAAAGCACTTTCTGCTATGTTCAATAGTTCATTCATCTTCACATTATAAAAATGTCCTTGTGAGAAGTTATCTGGCACTTCAAGAACAAACGGCTCGTAGAAAGGGTGATGAGTGAATGATGTGAAATCTATATAATTATCAACATCTATTCCTAAGTAATCTCTGTAAGTGATTGGAGTGTATTCTACTCCATCTACTATAAACTTCTCTGGAGCCTCACCCATATAGACATCAATCACAGAGTTGAAGGCATCTTTCCATTTTGTAGTTCTATTGTCTGCAGATGTAGCAACCACTCTATCAACAATATCTTTTAAAATACCAGACATCTCATTATGATTTAAAAAGCCGTTTTCAGGTCTTGCAGAATACGCAGACTCTGGCACTACACCATACTTCTTGATAGAACTCATGACATCATGAGTAAGTGCACCCTCACCAAATTGAGCTTTGCCATGGTAGCGAACATATTTGTCTGCTTTTTCTGGGTACATATTCCTAACAATGAACATCTCAGAAAGGTTGACCTCTCCCTTTCCTTGCCTAAGTAATTCCGATTCAATGAATGAATTTCCAGCAAAAGTCCAACAAGTCCCAGTTCTATTCTGATTTTTTATGTCCGTTCTTTCTAAATCAACAACTACTTCAAACTCATAAACAGAGTCAATTTTTGCTTCCATATCTTTGGTTTTTTCGTCATCATCGGCAATAAGATTAAAAGATAATGTAATAAATGTCAGAATCAGTAATATAATTTTCATAAAGTATTTTCATTTAAAATATTAATAATCTGAAAATATAATGATTTCATCATATTAGCAATAAAACTGTTGAGAATTATCATATAATATCTATTCACATTATCGTCTAAAATTCTATAAACTTAGGATTATTTCGTAATTTTGAGTTTATTTATATTCTCAATTAAAAAAAGGTTGGATAATGTCAGTTAAACTTGCTATTAATGGATTTGGGCGTATTGGTAGATTAGCCTTCCGTGAAATTTATAATAGAAATCTGGACATAGAAGTAATAGGTATAAACGATTTGACAGACTCAGCTATGTTAGCTCATTTGCTAAAATATGACTCAGTTCATGGCAAATTCGCTGGCGAAGTAGAGCACAAAGAAGGTGCTGTTATTGTCAATGGTAAAGAAATTAAAATCTCATCTGAAAGAAACCCTGAGGAAATTAATTGGGGTGGTACACCTGATATAGTATTAGAATCAACTGGTGTGTTCAACAACAGAGAAGGAATGTCAAAGCACTTAAAATCTGGTGCTAAGAAAGTAGTTCTTTCAGCTCCTGCTAAAGACCAAATGGATGCGAACGTAGTATTGGGTGTAAATGATAGCGACCTAACTGGCGATGAGCAACTTATCTCCAACGCTTCTTGTACAACTAATTGCTTGGCTCCAATGGTAAAAGTATTGGACGAAAACTTCGGAATTAAATCTGGATTTATGACTACGGTTCACGCTTACACTAATGACCAAAGAATATTAGACTTGCCTCATAAAGATATGAGAAGAGCAAGATCAGCTGCTGTCAATGCAATTCCTACTACAACTGGAGCTGCTAAAGCTGTTGGCTTGGTTTACCCTAAAATGCAAGGAAAACTACACGGCTATGCTGTGAGAATTCCTATTCCAGATGGATCATTAACAGACTTCACTGTGGTAACTGAAAAATCAACAACAGTTGAAGAAGTAAATGCTGCTTTCAAAAAAGCTGCTGAAAATGAGCTAAAAGGAATATTAAAATACAGCACTGACCCAATTGTTTCTTCTGACATAATTGGAAACAGACACTCGTCTATTTTTGACTCACCACTTACTGATGTTGTGGATGGCAACCATATAAAAGTAGTTGGCTGGTATGATAACGAAGCTGGATATAGCAACAGAATAGTTGACCTAATTTCAAGAATTGGCAGCTAAAACTATTATGATTAAAACAATAGATAGCTGTAACTTTTCTGGGAAAACAGCATTGGTCAGAGTTGATTTCAATGTTCCCTTAGACGAAAATTGCACTATAACAGATGATAAAAGAATAATTGCTTCAATGCCTACCATCAAGAAGATAATCTCTGATGGTGGCATTGCTGTTTTAATGTCTCACTTGGGCAGACCCAAAGGTAAAGTTATTGCACCAATGTCATTAAAACCGGTTAGTGAGTATTTGAAGAATAATATGGATTGCAAAGTACATTTCTCAGACGATTGCAATTCGGACAAAGCAAAAGAAGTAGTAAACGAAGCTAAAAGCGGTGAAATTGTACTTCTGGAAAATCTTAGATTTTACTCAGAAGAAGAAGATAATAACACTGAGTTTGCAAAAAAGCTATCCACTTTAGCAGATGTATATGTAAACGATGCATTCGGAACAGCTCACCGTGCTCATGCAAGTACAGTAGCAGTAACAAACTATTTTACCGAAAAATATGCAGGAAAGTTATTAGAAAAGGAGTTTGATTACTTAGAAGAAGCAGTCAATAACCCTATTCGACCATTCACAGCTGTGATTGGTGGAGCAAAAGTGTCGGGTAAAATTGATGTAATTGAATCGCTCTATTCCAAATGCGATAATATATTAATCGGTGGTGGCATGGTCTTCACATTCTACAAAGCACTCGGAATGAATGTCGGTACATCTTTGGTAGAGGAAAATAGAATAGAAATGGCTAAGTCTCTTATAGAAAGAGCTAAAGAAAATAATGTAAATTTAGTTTTACCTTCTGATATAGTAGTTGCTAAAGAATTTAAAAATGATACTGAATTCAAGAACGTAGATGCTAATTCTATCCCTGATAATATGATGGGATTGGATATAGGTGAAGAAAGTAAAAACGCTTATGCTGATATTGTAAAGAATTCAAATACTGTTCTATGGAATGGCCCAATGGGTGTATTCGAGATGCCAAACTTTGCCAATGGCACAAAAGGTATTGCAGAATCATTGTCACAAGCCACTAAAAACGGTGCAAATACGATAGTTGGTGGTGGTGATTCAGTTGCAGCTATAAGACAATTAGGTTTTGAAAATGAAGTATCACACATCTCAACTGGTGGTGGTGCATCATTAGAGTTTTTAGAAGGTAAGAAATTACCTGGTATAGAATCATTGAGATAAAAACAATAATGTCACTCATTCGTATTTGTATTTAATCTTAAAATAAATTAATTAGAGAACTAAAAAAGTAGATGAACGGATTCGGACAAAGGCCAGGTGGATTTGGTAGAGGCGGTGGAATGATGAGCATGCTCCCCCCTGTTATCAAATATTTATTATTAATTAATATTGCGGTCTTCATACTTCAGTATTTGGTAATGGAAATAATATATATTTCTGGTGTACCTATGAGCGCTTATTTCTTTAATTATTTTGCCCTTCAAACTACTAACTTTTCATTTTCATTTAATCAACCATCTTTTTGGCCATGGCAGTTGCTGAGTTTTCAGTTTATGCACGGTGGTCTGTGGCACTTATTTTTCAATATGTTTGCCATTTGGATGTTTGGTATAGAGTTAGAAAATGAATGGGGTAGTCGTAAATTTTTATTCTATTATTTACTCACTGGTATAGGTGCAGGATTAGTACAACTAGCTATTAGTGCAGGACCTACTATTGGTGCTTCTGGTGGTGTGTTTGGTGTTTTATTGGCATTTGGTATGACTCATCCTGATAGAAAGATATTCATATTCCCAATCTTTATTCCAATCAAAGCAAAATATTTTGTTATGATTTATGCAGGATTAGAATTATTTATGGGAATCACTGGCACTTCTGACGGAGTAGCTCACCTTGCCCACGTTGGTGGAGCAGCAACAGGTTTTCTGCTAATCAAGTTCGGCGACCAAATAGGAATCTATAAACTATTGAATACATTTGTAAGCTCCTTTGGGCAACGAGGCAATCAATCTAACTATAGTGGATTTGGTGGTAATTATCCTAAAAGTAATTTTAGTAATCCATTTTCAAAGCCAAAAAAGGAAGCTGATAGATATCAAGTAAGTTGGACTAAGACTGAAACTAGTGAAGAAGACTATGAAATAGAAGATAGCTACGCTAATAGTAAAACTTATGAGATAGAAGGTGAAACAATAACTCAAAGAACAATAGATGGTATATTAGATAAGATATCATCTTCGGGTTACGCGAACCTTACAGAAAGAGAAAAAAATATTTTAAATGAACTAAGTAAAAGATTATAATGACAGACAATAACAAGATAGGCCTTGATATATTCAAACCTAAAGAGGAAATGCCACAGAGTGTGCAATTCCCAAGAAGAGAGTCAAGAAAAGTAATGATAGGTGACATACCCGTAGGTGGTGGTTCTCCAGTTTCAGTACAAACAATGACTAAGACCAAAACAGCTGACGTGAAAGCAACATTGGAGCAAATCAAAAGATGTGAAGAAGCTGGTGTTGATATAGTCAGAGTAACTGTGAACAACAAGGATGCTTGTGACGCAATTGGCGAAATAGTAAAACAATCAAATGTCCCGATAGTATCTGACATTCACTTCAATTACAGCTATGCCCTCAGAGCCATAGAAGCTGGCGTTGCTAACGTTAGAATAAACCCAGGTAACATTGGTAGTGTAGATAAAATCAAACGTGTTCTTGACGCTGCTAAGGAGAGAGGAATTTCTATAAGAATTGGTGTGAACTCTGGTTCATTGGAAAAAGATATTTTAGATAAGTATGGTTATCCTACTGATCAAGCACTTTTTGAAAGTGCTATGAGACACGCTAATATAGCTGCTGACCACAACTTTGATGATATTATAATTTCTGTAAAATCTACAAGCGTACCTTTGATGATTTCGGCATATAGACTAATTGCTAAAGAAACTGATTACCCATTACACTTAGGTGTAACGGAAGCAGGACTGATTAAAAAAGGAACAATCAAATCAGCAATTGGTATCGGTACATTGCTTGCAGAAGGAATTGGTGACACAATTAGAGTTTCACTGACAGACCAGCCAGAAACAGAAGTAGAAGTTGGTAAAGAGATATTAAAATCACTTGGCTTAGCTCAAAGATCTGTAGAAATAATAGCTTGTCCAACTTGTGGTAGATTAGATGTTGACTTGTTTAAGATAGTTGGTGAGTTAGAAGAAAGAACAAAAGACATAAAGAAACCAGTTAAAGTTAGTATACTTGGTTGTGCTGTTAACGGTCCAGGTGAAGCAGCTGATGCTGACATTGGTGTTGCTGCAGCAAAAGGCAAAGGACTATTATTCAAGAAAGGTGAATCTGTTGGCTATGTAAATGAAGAAGACATAGTAGAGAGAGTTTATCAAGAAATACTAGATTTTGAACCGAAAGAGTGATTATTATTAAAGAAAATATTAATCCTCAATACCTAACTCATCTTCTGAGTCAGTATTGGGGATTTCTTTTTCTGAGTCACTATTTATATTAAAATAAAATCTCACTCATAGTTGTCTCCAAAAGTTGCAGTTTTATAACCCCTAGAAGTAGCATCAATATCTAACTGCTCTAGTCTATATCTGAGCTTAGCTCTTGATATACCTAGTATTTTAGCTGCTTTAATCTGGTTACCCTTAGTAATTATTAGGGTCTGATGAATAAGATCTTTAACGATGTTATTCATATAAGCTCCCTTGTCAGATATTTTAAGAAAGTGTTCACCATCTGGCAAATAGAGCTCTCTAGTTTTTTGATCTTTAGCCTTAGCAGATTTTCTACCATCACGCAAGAAAGCCAAAGATTCATTATCAATTATTTCATTTTGCTCTAACAGAACTACTCTTTCAATAACATTAGTAAGCTCACGGATGTTGCCCTTCCAATGATATTTCTGAAGTATAGCTGCAGCTTCAGGCGAGAATCCTTTTATACTTTTACCAAATGACTTGTTGAACTTTTCTACAAAATTTGATGCCAGGAGTAATATATCTTCATCTCTTTCTCTTAGTGGCGGTAAAGTAATTTGTGCTACATTCAGTCTGTAATAGAGATCTTCTCTGAATTCACCCTCTTCTACCATATCTTCCAAATCACGATTAGTGGCAGCTACAACTCTTACATCAACGCTAATTTCTTTAGTACCACCTAATCTATAATATTTCTTTTCCTGAAGTACTCTTAGTAATTTAACTTGTAGATCAAGACTTAACTCACCAATTTCATCTAACAGAATAGTACCATGATTGGCCTGTTCAAACCTACCTTGTTTTACTTTTTCTGTTGCCCCTGTAAATGCACCTTTTTCATAACCAAATAACTCATTTTCGGCTAATTCTTTGGGGATTGCACCACAATTGATTGTAACAAAAGGACCCTTAGCCCTAGGTGAATTATCATGGATATATCTTGCCATGAGTTCTTTACCCGTACCCGATTCACCTAATATTAACACAGTTGTATTTTCAGCTTTTGCAAAAAGCTTTCCCATGTCAAGTGCTTTTGTCAAGCCTTCAGACTTTCCAATTATTTCACTAGGTTTAGTTTCATTTAATTGCTCAGATAGTATGTCAACTTTTCTTCGGAGGTCGTGATTTTCTAGTGCTTTCTGAACGCTTAGTTCTAATTGTTCTAAATCTAATGGCTTTACTATAAAATCTTCAGCACCAAGTTTCATAGCCCTTACAGCCATTTTTATATCAGAAAATGCAGTCATCATAATAACAGGCATTTTGAAACCTTCGTTCCTTAATATTTCCAAAATATCTAAGCCATTGGCATGACTTAAGAAAATATCTAATAAAAGTAAATCTGGAGCTAATGTAACTATCTCATCTAATGCTTTATTTGAGTCATTATAAACATGAACCTTTGAATAAGTTTCAGATAATACATCACTTACAGTATCACTTACTAGTTTATCGTCTTCAATTATTGCTAACGTATAATTCTTCTTTGCCATATTTCCTGTTTTAGATGATATATTTTTCAAAATAAGTAATATTAAACCAAATTACAACAAAGGTAACTTAACTTAAAAACAAGTGCCCTCATTAGCATTACTTTCCACATCTATTACTCCATTGTGTTGATGAAGTATTCTTTGTGTTATAGGTAGTCCAAGACCTGTGCCTTCAGTCTTTCTAGTAAAGAATGGATTGAATATTTTTTGTAAATCTTCTGGTTGAATTCCGCTACCTGTGTCCCCTATAGAGGCAACAACATAACTGCCTTCATTAGTTTTTTCCCCAATTTCTGTATAAATATTTATTCTTATCTCACCAGAACCATCAATTGCATCACTCGCATTTGTCAATAAATTGATAAATACTTGTTGTATCTGTTTCGCGTCAGCAACAGTATCTGGTAAATTTTCTTGCAGATTAATTCTTAATTGAATATCCTTTCTTTTAATTATTGGTTTGACCATATCTTAAGAGTTTGGTATTATATGATTAATGTTGACTTTCTCAACTTTTGGAGTAGTTGGTCTCGAAAAATTAAGCGTGAGTTCAACTATTCTGGATATTCTTTCTGCACCTGACATTGCATTTTTTATATAATTAAAATTCTTATCATCTTTTTCGGTATTTCTTTTCATTAGCTGTAGGTTAAGATTTATAGCTGCCAAGGGATTTCTTATTTCATGAGCAACACCGGCGCTTAGCTGACCTAATAATACTAATTTATCAGCTTGTACCATCTTGTCTGTAAGGGCATGTTGTTCACTTACATCACGTGCTATAGCATATATTAGGTTATTGTCATCATGTTGAAAAAAACGGGCACTAACTTCCATCATCAAATTGGGATTATCTGGAGAGTCGATAGAGAGTTCACTTAAAACTACAGGAGAAGATGATTTTTTTAATAATTTGAAAATTCTTTTGAATTGAGGCATTATGGAACCTACAAGTTCTGAACGCTTAACGCCAAGTAAAGAGGCAGCATAATCATTAGCATCTAATATTTTCCATGCATCAGGTTGAACTATAAATACTGCATCTGTAGCATTATCAAAAAATGACTTATACCATTGTAGTTTTTGTTCTAATTTTTCTATTTTATTGACTAATTCATCAGTTTCAATGTATCCACGATTTAGCTCAAATTCTTTTCCCATTACATACAGTCATAATTCAATAATATCAATTGCAATGTAAGTGAATATTCTAAGAAAATCAATTTATTTTTTTTTCGTTGAGTCTGGTACTGCTGTTTCAGTTTCGTTTTTAGGTGCCGGTTCCACAGGTTCTGGATCTTCTTCAGAATTAAAAAGGTTCATAGGGTTCAAATCATCGATGTCGATTTCTTTCAACATCTCTAATGGTTTATTAATTACTTCTTTACCTTTATCCAAAGCTTTACTTGGGTCATTGTATAAAGAATTAGGGTCTAGCTTATCATTATCATTTTGATTCTTAATTTTGGGGTTAGGAATTGTCTTAGAAGATGGTATTCCTTTGATAGCATTTTTAGGTCTAGTATCTGTGTATTTTGGTTTATATGTCAGTGAGTCTGGTATCTCATCACCATACCTTACATTTTTTAATTGCGCTATAGGAAGACGTAGTTCTTTTGCATATTCTGATTGAGGATACTTTTCTAATATAATATCATAATAATAAATTGCACTATCTATATTTTTTAAATTTTTCTCTTGAATCCAACCTATATTGTATAGAGCCCTTGAAGCTAACTCATGATTTGGATAATTTTCATACAGTTTGAAGAATTGTTTATTAGCATAATCATAATTACCAAAGTCTTTATTCTTCATTCCAGAAGAAAATAAATCTCTAACAGTATCAACTATAAACTCCTCGGTAAATCCAAGTTTTCTCATAGCATCTTGGCCAAACTCTGTTAAAGCATATTTATCTGCCAAAACTTCATAAAGTGAGTCTGACTTATAAGCATCATCCTCTCTTATAGTCCTAGCATAAGAATATAAGAACCTAGATGTTCCTTCCATTTTCTTGGGTGATACATCATAAGCTTTTTTATAATAATCAAGTACAGAATCTTTATTTCCCAGTTCCTCATGTATACGTCCAGCTTCAAAAAAAAGTAAAGCTGTATTATAAACTATTGTGTCTCCCATTTGTCTTGTAGTATCAGTTTCCATTTTACTCATATAGTCATTAGCACTCTTTAGCTTATAACGCAACTCTGAAAGAGCTTTAAACATATACGTAGATTCTTTAAAAACAGGGGTTCTTTGATTTCTTGATTTTGAGAAATATTGCTGTGCCTTGAAATAGTTGTTATTGTCATAAAAATCCATTCCACGTTCGAAGCTGTAAGTATTAATCAATTTGTTGTTAGCATAGGTAGTGTCAGCATGGTTTTCCATAGCAACTATATCTACCTCTTTTCCAATCATTCGTTGTTCAGTTAATCTACCAGCATAAGTGTAACCTTTCCATTCTTCATATTTAGAATCCTCTTCTAAATACGTTAATATCTCATCCGATTTTTCGAAGTTTTTTAATCGTGCATGACTTTGAGATTCATAAAGGTAAGATTCAAATTGAGATTCATATGTAGGTGAGAATGTCCTAACTTTAGCGAACTCATTCACAGCTCTTTCAAACTCACTTATTCGATACAATAGCGCAGCTAATTCGAGTTGCCATTGTGCAGCCATTTCATCGTTATCAGATTGTGCAACTGCTTGTCTGTAGGGTCTTAGTGCCTCTTCTTTGTCATTTTCATACAGGGACAATTCGGCTTGTATTCTGAATGCCTCTGAAAGAATATCGTATCTATTCTTTTGCCATGCTATATCAACAGTTCGAGAAAGCATTATTTTTCCCGTATAAAAATTTCGTTGTATCAATGCGTTTTTAGCAAACAGCAAATGAGCATCTGGCGAAAAATCACTATTCGGATATTTATCTACCAACTCACTACATTTTATCTCAGATGGTCTCCACTCTTCCTGATAAAAATAAGACTTAGCCATCAAGAATATTGCACCTTCAACATAATCAGAATTGTTATTATGAGCTAAAATTTTTGACCCTTTTATAATTATTGAGTCTAACTTTACTTTAACAGCTTGCCTTTGCCTTTGAGTAATTATCAAATCTTTCATAAAAGGAGGTGGTCCGAGCTGATAATCTCTCTGCTCACGAACTTCTGGCTCAGGAACATAAACATGAATTTCTCTTTTGTCGTAAGACATAAACTCGAACTCATCTTCCGACTTCTCCATCAACCTTTCCATATTATAATAAGTATTAAAATATGTAGTAAAGTTATTGAAGAAATCACAACTTGAGAGAACTATCGCTATTCCCAAGATAAGTAATATGTTCTTTTTTGAGTTTGTCATTAAATTTAAATTAACTTTTTTTTGTGTGCTTTTGAACAATTAGCTCAATTAAACCGCATAGCAAGGCTAGTATTAAGAAAATCTGCCATAATTCTGTACCTAATCTTGCCCTTTGAACTGTTTGATTTATTGTCTCATCTTCTTCGACAAAAATCACTTTTTCAGAATCGACACCTATATTAAATAATCTTTCTTTCAAATCATCTTTAGATGAAGAAGTCAAATCAGATTCATCCTCCATGTGATTTATACTATAGTACGCTACTAATTGTTTATTGTTATTGTAAACAAAATAGTTGCCAAAATCACTTCTATTCTTGATGTCTATAATATATAAATCCCCAACCCTATTAGCGTCAACAAAATATGATTGACCATTAGAATGTGAAATCTCAAATTTATTGCTTCCTGAAAGATAAGCAGGTACTTGAATTGAATTTCTAGTTAATGCCGGCTTTCTGTTGTTTTTCGTATTTAAGTAATCAATGGATTTATAAATCAATGTTGGAAATAAACCTGTACTTACAAAATCACTCCATTTAGGAACTAAAGGTACTGAATAAAACAATAATGTACTTTCTCCAACAGACACTTCTGATAAAAAATTACCATTTGGTGTCTCAATAATTGGTCTACCACTGTTGTTTGGCAGTTCTGCCATAATTTTGGGGCTATCTATTGTTTGATTTCCAATATTATCACCCGTAAATACACCATCGAATATTGGATGTAGCTTGTCATATTTAGAGATTTCAGTTGCTGTTTGATCATACCTTACTATACTACTTAGGTTTAAATCTAACGAATTAGAATACTCAACAAAGCTTTCAACATTTTCAAGAGGTGTAAACAAAATCACATTTGTATTGTTTACGAGTAACTTTTGTATAGCATCTATATCTTTTTTGCTGATTGACTTTTTATCTACTATTAAGATGTTGTTATTATCTAAACTACTTATAGAGTAATTATTTAAACTAATTAGATAATTATAATTCGATATAGAATTAAATTCTAATAAATTATCCAATACAGACTTTAAAAATAAATTTTCATAATCAGAATAAACAAATACATTTGGTTCATCTGGTATGTCAATAGTTAGGTAATAACTATTATCTATTAGAACTTCATCATTTTCTATACTCACAACAGCATCAATAAGACCAGATTTATTTGGCTTTGCTGAAAGGATAAAGTTTTGACTCTCATTTGACGCAACAGTAAAAGTACTTTGAGCAACTTTGGTCTCATTAAATTTTATAGCTACTGAGTTTTCAGATAATTTTTGTTTTGACCAGTTTGTCCCAAATATTTCAAATTCAATTGGTCTATTCTTTTGAATAATAGAACTTATAATCTTGACTGAGTCTATACTAATATTTTTAAATTCTTTTTTCGAACTCTTACCAATTTCATTAATTACGAATGGTATGTTGCCGTTTATTATTCTGTTAGTATCTAAACTATTAGTGATATTATTCTGATTATCAGAAATTAAAAAAATCTGTTTATTTACGTTTGTTGCTTCATCAAAAAGAATTGATGCAAATTTAAGATTTTTCTCAAGGTTAGGTTGCTCAGTACCTACAGTTGTCTCTGTTAATTCTCTCGATAACTTCTCTGTACTATTTGTCCAATTATAGTATTGTATTGGTTTATCATTGCTAAGGGGGATTATTACTGCTTGATCTCCTTCTTTCAACGAATTAATCAAATTATTTAATTCATTTTTTGCTTGTCTAAATCTGTTCCCATTCTCATCAGAAACATCCATACTATAGGTGTTATCAAGCAGGAATATCATACTTGTATTGGAATACTCAGTTAGACCTGGTAAAACTGTATTGATTGTGGGTCTAGCAAATGCAAGTACAGCAAAAATTATTAGCAAAGTTCTAAGTAATAACAATAACCATTGCTTTAGTTTTAGCTTTATGATACTTGATTGCTGTAACTCTTTTAGAAATTTAAGAGTAGAAAATTCAACCTTCTTTTGTCTCTGCAAATTAATCAGATGCAAAATGATTGGAATAGAAGCTGCTGCTAAGCCAATTAATACAAATGGATTTAGAAAATTCATTTATTTTTCGAATTAATATTTATTTTTATTTAAGTCCAATTAGCTTCTTTAACGCTAAAATCTCAGCTTTGTTCAAATGTCTATATTGACTACGAGAGAGACCAGTGTTACTAATACCACCGTATGACTTTCTATCTAGTTTTTTTACAAAGTAGCCAAATTTCTCAAACATTCTTCTAATTTCTCGGTTTTTACCTTCAATTAATGAAATAGAGAGTTGATCACCGTGCTTAGGATCAATAAATATTTCACAAGGTGAGGTGACATAATCGTCTAAATCTATACCACCATTTGCTATTGCTCTAGCATGCGGAATTTCAAGCTTTTTGTCTAGTTTTATTTTATAAAGTCTTTCTACTTCGTAGCTTGGGTGAGTTAAGCGATTAGCCATTTCACCATCATTTGTCATCAGAAGCACACCAGTAGAATTTCTATCTAATCTTCCTACAGGATATATTCTTCTACGAACTCGAACAATATCCATAACTGTATTTCTTCCAAACTGATCATCAGTTGTAGTTATAGTATCCTTTGGTTTATTTAGTATATAATAGACCGACTTCTCTTCATAACCTATAGAATCGCCATCTACTCTAACATTGTCACCTTTTCTTACCTTTGTACCATGCTCTGTAATAACTTTACCATTAACAGTAACTCGTCCTTCCTCGATTAGCTCATCATCCTTTCTTCTCGAAGTAAATCCTGTGTCTGCAATGAATTTGTTAATTCTAACTTTGGAGTCTAATTCTTTTTCTTGTTTTTCTTTTTTGAACTGTTTTGTTTCTTTACCTAACTTCTTAGTTTTAGGTCTAAATCTTTGTTGTTTCATTTTCTTAGTTATCTATTTTGTTTAGCAAATTTGCAAACGATTAAAAAACAAAAATAGCTTTAAATACTGACATTTAAAGCTATTTAGTATAAAAACTTAAATTAATTATCTAATTATTCATTTTCGTCATATTCTATCTTTCCAATTAGTACTTTTTTCATAGTGTAAACCACCATAGAGATTACGAATCCCCATCCGAGGCCCATGAAAATATACGCTTCTATAGATATTTGATCCATTATTTAGCTCCCTCTATTTCTTCATCATTGAATGGCTTGCCATTGTTCCGCTTCCATGCAACCCATATTAGACCCATTAGAGACATAAATATTGCTGTCATGAATGCTCTTGCACCCCATCTGTATATTATATCTGCTTCTTTAACACCTTCAAGCATCAGAGTTGGAATCGCATCTTGTATAGTCCAGAAAATTAAGATAAACAACAAATACGCAGGTGTCACATATTTAATTATATAATAAAAAACTCTTGGTATTTTGATATCAGAACCACGAGTCATTTCTTCCCAACCTTTATCCATACCAAATACCCAAGCAAATAATATTACTTCGAAAAGTGATACTAATACCAAGGCAAATGTACCTGCCCAGTAATCTAACTCTTCTAGGAAACCATTTTCTAGATATAGGAATATAAAGTGAATACCAATAAATGTTAATATACCAACAACAAGTGTTGCTTTATTTCTATTTAATTTAAATTGTTCTTGTAAGAAAGAAATTAGAGGCTGTGCCATCGCTACAGATGAAGTAACACCAGCAATAAACAACAGGAAGAACCATATAAAACTTAGAATAGATCCAAATGGTATTTCCGTGAAAATAGAAGCCATTGCTATAATACCTAAATCAAACGCACCACCTTCGGCAATAGACTGTGTCATTGCTAAACCAAAAAATGCAGTTGCAATAGGAATTGCAATCATACTACCCAATACAACTTCACTAAATTCATTTATTCCTGCTGTAGTTAATCCACTTAGTGCAACATCGTCATCCTTATCTAAATAACTTGCGTAAGCTTGTAGTGTTCCCATACCCACACTTAGGGTAAAGAACACCTGCCCGGCGGCGGCGAGCCATATCTTGGAATTACCAAGCAAACTAAAATCTGGCTGCCATATATAATTTATACCGACATAAGTGCTGAGTTCTGGTTTTAATGGGTCAGGGGCACCCAAAAAGAACACCCAAACAACTAACAAAATACCAAACCCAATTAATAGAGGAACTGCAATAGTGGCAAATTTCTCTATACCCCCAGATATCCCTTTTGATAGTATATAGAAATTGACTGCTAAAGTTATTAACAAGAACACATAAGCCGGCCACTGCGAAGTAAAGTATCCTTCTCCAATACCTTGATAGGAATATAGAAAAGTCTTCATAGTTTCTATGCTATTGAACTCATTGAATGTACCTATTATAGAGAAAAAGCTAAAACCAAGAGTCCATGAAATGATGTATAAGTAATAAATCATAACAAGAGTAGAAACCAAGATACCTATAGCTCCAAAATACTTAGCTACCTTACTCTTTGTTAAAGTATCTAACATCCCAGGTAAACTTCCATGTCCATATTGACCACCTCTTCTACCAATTGTCCACTCTACCCACATTAGTGGAATAGCTAATAAAATAAAGGCTGTGAAATAGGGAATCATGAAAGCTCCCCCACCATTTTGTGCTGCTTGAACTGGAAACCTTAGGAAGTTACCTAAACCAACTGCATTACCTGCCATCGCAAATATTAATCCTAACCTACTGTTCCAATGTTCTCTTTCCGCCATAAATATCCTTGTTTTTTTTCAACATAATTTCTGAGACGACCAAAATAGTTTGAATTTTGTGTCAAGAGTGTTAACTTATTTATTAGATACACGAAAATACTGAATTATTCTTCTTAAAAAGAGAATTCGATAAGTTCGTAAAATCTAATCGCAAAAGATAAAATAATTATTTGAAAAACAAAAAGAATTTATAAATCATATAGGATTCATATATATATGTTAGGATTTTTAAAATCTAGTATCCTCAGTAAGATTATAGTTGCAATAACGGGATTGATGATGGTATTATTTATCATTGGTCACGCCCTTGGTAATTTACTTATTTATGCTGGTCCAGAGGCAATTAACGCTTATGCTGTCGGACTAACCGATTTAGGGCCTGCACTTTGGGTCGTAAGGATTGTACTTATAATTGCTCTTATTTTACATGTAGTTGCTACGATTAATTTAGTAAGAAAAAATAAAAAAATTGCTGGCAATTATAAAGTTAATAACTACAAGGCATCAACTTTCTCAGCTCGCTTTATGACTTATGCAGGACTAACGGTGCTTTTCTTTATTCTTTATCATTTGGCACATTTCACGTTTGGTATCACAAATCCTAGTGAACATGCAAGCCAAGCAACTTTAGAAAACGGAAGATTAGTACACGATGTTTATACTATGGTCGTTCTAGGATTCCGGAACGTAATAGTTTCACTTTTTTATGTGATTGCTGTTATATTCCTTGGTCTTCACTTAAAGCATGGTGTTCACAGTATGTTCCAGACCTTAGGAATACATGGCAAGAATCTTACTCCCAAGATACAAAAATTTGCTGCAGCGCTTGCAGTTATTATAGTTATATCATTAATATCAATTCCAATAACCATAATGTTAGGATTAATTGGAGGTCAAGTATGAAATTAGACTCAAGAATACCAGAAGGTCCAATACAAGATAAATGGACTAATCATAAATTTAATATAGATTTAATTAACCCAGCGAATAAGAGAAAATACAAAATTATAGTAGTAGGAACTGGTCTAGCTGGAGCATCTGCCTCGGCAACATTGGCTGAATTAGGCTATAATGTAGAAACAATTACTTTTCATGAAAGTTCTCGTAGAGCCCACTCTATTGCAGCTCAAGGTGGTATCAACTCTGCTAAGAACTATCCAAACGACGGTGATAGTGTATGGAGACTGTTCTATGACACAGTCAAGGGTGGTGATTTCCGTTCACGTGAGGCCAATGTTTACAGGTTAGCAGAGGTTAGTGTTGATATTATTGACCAAGCTACTGCACAAGGTGTTCCTTTTGCAAGAGAATATGGTGGTAACTTAGCAAATCGTTCATTCGGTGGTGCTCAAGTTTCACGTACATTTTATGCTCGTGGTCAAACAGGACAGCAATTATTGCTTGGTGCTTACCAAGCCCTTTCGAAAGAAATTAAAAAAGGCGGTGTTAAGCTAAGAACCAGAAAAGAAATGATGGATATCATAGTAGTTGATGGCAAGGCACGTGGTGTTGTTACCAGAGACTTGGTAACTGGCGAGTTAGAAACACATTTAGCTGATTCTGTAGTGCTTGCAACTGGTGGCTATGGCAACGTGTTTTATTTATCAACTAACGCTCAGGCCTCTAATGTGACTGCCACATATAGAGCATATAAGAAAGGTGCTTTTTTTGCGAACCCATGTTACACTCAAATTCACCCAACATGTATACCTGTTAGTGGTGATTATCAGTCTAAATTAACATTGATGTCAGAATCACTACGTAATGACGGCAGAATATGGGTGCCTAAGAAGAAAGGCGACACAAGAAAACCTGGTGATATTCCAGAAGATGAAAGAGACTATTACTTAGAAAGAAAATACCCGAGTTTTGGTAACTTATCCCCTCGTGATATTTCTTCACGTTCTGCTAAGGAAGCTTGCGATGCCGGTAAAGGCGTAGGCCCCACCGGATATGGTGTTTACTTAGACTTCAAAGATGCAATTGCAAGATTGGGTAAAGACACAATTACTGAAAGATACGGTAACCTTTTCGAAATGTATGAAAGAATAACTGGCGATAACCCTTATGAAACACCGATGATGATTTATCCAGCTTCTCATTATACTATGGGTGGCCTTTGGGTAGATTATAACTTAATGAGTAATTTAGAAGGTTTGCACGTTATTGGTGAAGCAAACTTTTCTGACCACGGTGCTAACAGATTAGGTGCTTCTGCACTTATGCAAGGTTTGGCAGATGGCTACTTTGTTTTGCCTTATACAATTGGTAACTACCTATCAAAAGCCGATTTGCCTGAAATTGATGAAAATCACCCAGAGTGCAAGAAAGTTGTTGATGAAGCAAATGATAAAATCAACAAACTTCTTAATGTAAACGGAACGAAAACTCCTTCTTATTTCCACCGTAAATTGGGAAAAATAATGTGGGACAATGTTGGTATGGCTCGTAATGAAGCTGGACTGAAACATGTTTTAGAAGAAATTCCTAAGATTCGTGAAGAATTCTGGAGTGATGTAATAATTACTGGTGAAGGTGCTGAGTACAATATTGCTTTGGAAAAAGCTTCTAGAGTAGCAGATTTCCTTGAGTTCGCTGAAATTATGGCTTACGATGCACTTGATAGAGAAGAATCAGCAGGAGCCCACTTCCGCGAGGAATATCAAACTGAAGAAGGCGAAGCAATGAGAAATGACGAAGACTATAAGTATGTAGCTGCTTGGGAATACAAGGGCGTAGGCGTTAGGCCAGAGTTACATAAAGAACAGTTAACTTTTGATAATGTTAAGCTAGCTGTAAGAAGCTACAAGTAAGGAAAAAAATGGAGAGTACAATGAATTTAAAACTTCATATTTGGCGTCAGAAAAATAATAATACGAAAGGTGGGTTCGAACAACATGACGTGAGTGATATATCAGAACACATGTCGTTCTTGGAAATGCTAGATGTACTAAACGAAGATTTAATAACAAGCGGAAAAGACCCTGTAGCGTTTGACCACGATTGTCGCGAAGGTATATGTGGCTCATGCTCCATGACTATAAATGGTAACCCTCATGGCCCTGAAAGAGCTACAACAGCATGTCAGTTGCACATGAGAAAGTTTAAAAGTGGTGATACTATTTACATTGAACCATTCAGAAATAAATCTTTTCCCGTAATAAAGGATTTAGTGGTAGATAGAAGCGCATTCGATAGAATCTTACAATCAGGTGGATATATTAGTATCAAAACTGGTTCTGCTCCCGATGCTAATGATATAGCAGTAGCAAAATCCAAAGCTGATATAGCAATGGATGCAGCAGCTTGTATTGGTTGTGGTGCATGCGTTGCGGCTTGCCCTAACGGTGCGGCAATGTTATTTACCTCAGCTAAGTTGAAGCACCTGAACGTATTGCCACAAGGCCAAGCGGAGAAGAAAAAACGTACTATCGCTATGGTAGAACAAATGGATAAAGAAGGATTTGGTAGCTGTACCAACCACTATGAGTGCGAGGCAGCTTGCCCTAAATCTATCTCTGTTGAGTATATATCTGAAATGAACTTTGAGTATGCTAAATCAAAAATGACTGAGTACAGAGACTAACCTCTCCCCTCTCAGCTCAATACTATTTACTAACCCTCACTTTTTTTAGTGAGGGTTTTTTTGTGTCCGGTTTATATCTGATTTTATAATTTTTTCGTATATTGTATTAATCAAAAAATAATAATACTGAAATGGAAAAACTGGACAAAGTAAGAAACGAACTCATTAGTAAAATTCTTTCTATCAAGAATGAAGACTTTCTTTTAGCATTAGATAAATTAGTTACCACGAGTAACTATGATGATAAGGTAATTGAACTTACAGATGCACAAAAAAAAATGTTAGAAATGAGTGAATATGACATAAAGAATGGACGATTAATTTCGCAAGAAGCAATGAATAAAAGAAACTTAGAATGGTTGAACGCTAAATAGTTTGGACAAAAACAGCCGACATTCAATTATCTGGAATACTTGAATATTGGTTACGAAGAAATAAATCAAATTCCTATCCTAAGAAATTGATAAGGTTAGTATCTGAAACAACACAACAAATTTCAAGAACACCACATCTGTTTAAACTTACAGATTTCACAGAAACACGCGTTGCCTCATTAGGTCACTTTAGCTTATTTTACAAGGTTACTGAAAGTGAAATAATAATTACAGCGTTTTGGGATAATCGACAAAGCCCAAAAGATATATGGAGAATCTTATCAGGTAATAAATCATATTATTAGTTGAATCTCAGTAAACTT
>JBDQHL010000023.1:0-21217 GCA_040264895.1 Bacteroidota bacterium | reverse complement strand
TTTGAGGATGAGGATATTTTGGCTTTCAAAGATATAAATCCACAAGCTCCTATTCATTTATTGATTATTCCTAAAAAAAGAATTAAAACAATAAATGAAATTTCAGATATCGATATAGAGCTCACGGGTAAACTGATTTATAGAGCTAAATTAATAGTAAAAGAAATGGGATTAGCAGAAGATGGATATAGACTTGTATTCAATTGTAATGAAAATGGGGGACAAGAAGTCTACCATATACACCTTCATTTATTAGGTGGAAGAAAAATGACATGGCCTCCAGGTTAGAAATATTTACTAATTTGCATAAAAAAAAATGAATTTAATAGAAGAAGCTAAAAGAGTTTTAAAAGAGGAATCAGAAGCTATAATAAATCTTTCTGAAAATTTGGACGATAGTTTTATTCAAGCTTGCGATAAGATTCAAACAGCAAAAAAAGTTATAATTTCTGGAGTTGGAAAATCTGGTATTGTAGCTAAAAAAATGGCTGCTACTTTTTCAAGTGTAGGTATTCCTGCTCTCTTTCTTCATCCCGTTGAAGCGTTGCATGGTGATATAGGTATAGTAGAAGACGATGATATAACTATACTGATTTCGAAAAGTGGTTCGACTGATGAATTAGTTCTATTATTTCCATATCTCAAGAAAAGGACTAGTGTAATATCTATTACTTCTCGTTCTAATTCCTATTTAGCAGAAAAGTCAGACGTACATTTATATGTCCCTATAGAAAAAGAAGCATGCCCTATAGAAATAGCTCCTACGACTAGTACAACAGCAACTATGGCACTTGGTGATGCTATTGCAGCTTGCGTTATGAGAATAAATAATTTTGATGAAATAGATTTTGCAAAAAATCATCCTCTGGGACAGTTAGGTAGAAACCTAAGTACCTCAGTAAAAGAGGTGATGCATGTGGGTGATAATTTACCTATTGTTAATATTAAAGATGAATTTAAACAAGCTCTTATGGAAATGACTAATAAACCATTAGGATGTGTTTGTGTTATAGATGATGGTTCTTTAATTGGGATTATTACAGATGGAGATTGCAGAAGAGCACTGAGTGAAAATGATGTAATATCTAAAATAAAATTGTCAGATGTTATGACTTATGACCCAATTACTATTAAAGAAGATATTTTAGTTGGTAGAGCTTTATCAATTATGGAAAATAGAAAAAGTCAGATTAGTGTTTTACCAGTAGTTAATGAGAATAATGATTTAACAGGATTAGTAAGAATACATGATTTAATAAAGAGTGGAAGATAGTCACTATTTAGTTATTTCATCTTTTGTTATTTTAACGTTGTTAACCACATTACCTCTGGCACCAAGGGGTTCTAATTCTTCGCCATTTCTTTTTAGTTTCATTCCACCTGCATTTCCAGATGTCAGTGTAAAGAATTTCTCAGCCTTCCATATTTTTTTCATTCCTGGTTTCATAAGAATCTCTTCGTTTATTTTTCCATCCATAGTTATACTCATCCATGCACTGTCTAAAGCAAATGCTTCAAGTATTATACTATCTCCTTCGCTTTCAAAATAATCGAATAAATTGTCTTCTTTTTCACCTTCATTATCTACATCAGTATTAGCAATACCTTCAATGGCTCCATTACTACTATTATTGTCTGATGAAAAGAACACGAAATAGACAATCAAAAATATCAATATACCTATTCCAAAGTAAGATAGAGATGAAACTAATCTTCTATCAGATAGTAATCTTTTATAATTACCAGTTTTAATTAAATCAATTACATTCTGATCAATGGGATCTATACCGCTAGAAGCATCTTTAGCTATGGGTTTATGGTATAATTGCTCTTGTGTGAACTGTGAGTTTAACTCACTCATCAATTGAGAATAAGAATCCTCTGATAGGCCCAAAAAATTTGCATATTTCTTAATGAAAGAACGGAGATACACAGTAGGTAAATTAGGCATTGTACCAGATTCAATTTCAAGTAAGACATTTTCTCTTATTCCAGTTTTTCTGGAAACTTCAGAAATGTCTAGACCTTTTGCTATTCTGGTATCCTTTAGTATCTTTACGTGTTCTTGCATTAGATATATTAATAAATTTATATTAATTTACAATACAACAATAATCAAGCCAAAATTAAAGTGAGACTTAATATAATTTCAAAAATTTTAATATTAACCTTAAGTTTATTTATTTCTTTTAATACATTACAATCTGAAGAAATCTTCATTGACTCATCTGAATTTCAATATGCTGGCACAAAGAGATATTCAATATCAGGCGAGCTTCCCTATGAAGAAACAAATATTAAAACTGGCTATTTTGTTGGAGTTACTGCCTTGACCACAGCTTTCATGATATCACAACATATTTATCAAGCAAACACTATTTGGAAAGATCAAGCTGAGTTCAAAGTTATTGAAGATGGTCAATATGCACTTTACGCTGACAAAGCAGGCCATATATTCGGAGGCTATTATTTATCATATTTATATACTGACTTTTTAGCTTCAACAGGTATTAACTGGGAATTGTCTAATATATTGGGCGCTGCAGTTGGGCTAACTTATCAAACATATATTGAAATTTTAGATGGTTATGGAGAAAATTTTGGATTTTCACCTTCCGATATGTATGCTAATGCTTTTGGTGCAGGGTTCTTTCTTGCTAAGCACTATGTCCCATATCTACAAAACTTCACACCAAAGTTTACTTATTTCCCAGCTGATTGGCACGGAGAAAATAAAAGACGTCCACATTTCGCTTTTATAGATGACTATAGCTCTCATACTTTATGGATGTCTATGAATGTACATAATATGCTTCCTGAAGATTATAGTAAATATTGGCCCAAATGGTTGCAGTTATCCGTTGGATATGCTGTTAGGAATTTATGCGATCCATTTGACCCATCATTTGATTGTTCTAATTCATACAATGTAAATAGTCTCGTAAACGGAGATAGAAAAGTGATACTTGCACTAGATTATAATTTACCAGAACTTCTTCCTGAGATGGGACCTCCATTTGATTGGATAATTCAATCACTTAATTATATTAAATGGCCAGCACCAGCAATAGAATTTGGAAGGGAAACTAAATTTATGTTGATATATCCATTCGTAGAATTTTAGATAATTTAATAACTTTGTAATGATTCAAATGACAAGAGTACGAAATCGATAATAATGTAAAGATAAGTGTAATTATACCTGTTTATGATGAAGAGAAAATCATAAGCGATACTCTGTCAATATATAATGATGAATTAAAGATAAAGTATGGCTTAGAAGTAATTGTAAGCGATGGTGGAAGTACAGATAACACAATTGCTATGATTAATGGCTCTGTTGACAAATTAATTCAACATAATAAAAGCCATAGACAAACAATTGCAGAGGGAAGGAACAGAGGTGCAGAAGTAGCTAAAGGCGATATATTATTTTTTATAAATGCTGATACTTACCCAGAAAACATCGAGTCTATATTCAAAGTCTTACTTAACTGGGAAAATTTGCCAAGTTTAAAAAATGTAGATGCTATCGCAACCAATGTATTACCATTGAAAGAAGAGACTGGTAAAATGGATTCAGCGTTTTATTTCTTCATGAATAAATACTTCAAATTCCTTAATCTAATAGGAATGGGTATGGGGCGCGGAGAATGCCAAATAATAAAAGCATCAGCCTTTAAAAATGTTGGTGGTTATAGAGATAAGATAGTTGCTGGTGAAGATTTCGACTTGTATCACCGTCTAGCTAAAAAAGGAAAAGTAAAATTTATAGAAGAAATAGTTGTTTATGAATCTCCAAGAAGATTCAAAAAAGAGGGTTATATCAACACTTTAACAAAGTGGTTTTTAAATTCAGTTTCTGTTCTAATATTTGGAAAATCTTATTCCAAAGAATGGAAACCAATTAGATAGGAAATTATTATGTCAGAAACATATAAATCAGCTGGTGTAGATATAGAAGCAGGGGAAAAGACTGTTGATAGTATCAAACCTTATATTAAAGAAACAATGAACAAGAATGTACTTTCAGATGTTGGACTTTTTGGTGGTTTTTATGATGCCAAATTCCCAGATTATGAACACCCAGTACTTGTTTCATCTACAGATGGTGTTGGTACAAAGCTCAAAGTTGCATTTATGTCAGATAAGCATGATACTGTAGGTCAATGTCTTGTTAACCATTGTACTAATGATATTTTGGCTGGTGGTGCAGTTCCACTCTTCTTTTTAGACTACTTTGCTACAGGTAAATTAGTGCCAAATGTTGCAGCTGATGTAATAAAGGGATTTGCTGTAGCATGTAAAGAGAATAACTGTGTCCTAATTGGTGGCGAAACTGCTGAAATGCCTGGTTTTTATAATGAGGGTGAGTATGATATGTCAGGTACTATTGTTGGTTTAGTTGATAAGAAAAACATTATTAACGGATCTGAAATAAAAAGTGGTGATGTATTAATTGGATTGAAATCATCTGGACTTCATACTAACGGTTATTCTTTAGCTAGAAAAGTATTATTTCCTAGGTATAATGTAAGCGATAAATCAGAAATTTTAGGTGAGACCGTTGGCGAAGCATTACTTCACGTTCATAAGTCTTACTTAAATAACGTAAAGCCATTAATAGAATCACAACTTCTAACTGGAATATCACATATTACTGGTGGTGGTATAGTAGGAAATACGTCTCGTATTCTTCCTGAAGGAATGAATTTAGATATTGATTGGAA
The DNA here is from genome assembly GCA_040264895.1 of Bacteroidota bacterium. Lineage (GTDB taxonomy): Bacteria > Bacteroidota > Ignavibacteria > Kapaibacteriales > UBA2268 > PGYR01. Next base: position 16,487 of record JBDQHL010000023.1, on the reverse strand, counting down.
TTCATGGGAGCAGCTTCCAATATTCAAATTGATACAAGAAGAAGGGAATATCTCTGATGAAGAAATGAGAAAAGCATTTAACTTAGGTATTGGTATGATTTTAATAGCTAGAGAAGAAAATGTTGACAAGATAATAAATGCTTGTAAATCTGATGAGCCACTAGTAATTGGTAAAATTTCATAATCTAATTCAAAAAATAGATTTTAAAATAAAAGGGTAGTCAATTGACTACCCTTTTTTATTCTTTAGAAATGAAATCAAACTCTATTTATTTTCATGTTGTTCAAATATAGTGGTTGAACTAGGAGCTAAATATTTCAAATCATCAAATACTGTAGGGTCCGTATATCCTTCAAAAGTAGCACCAAGTTCTCTAGCTTTAGAGTCTGTAAATGCTTGTAGTAGAACGCTTGGTCCTACCATCTTCTCTTTTTTAAAGTAAACCATATTGGCAATAATATTTCTTAAATTCTCAAGTCCTTTCTCCTTGTTTTCTGACATCATATCTAATCCATCAACATAGTATTCAAAGAACAATATCCTTAAGTCTTCATATCTCAAATCAGTTAGCTCTGAAATTAATGAAAACTTAGTAAATTCCCCTGGTTGTACGTAAGTATTAAATCCAGGTACATCCTTAGCTGCTGCTACTCCTGCTAAACGTCGAGCTTTATTGTAAGCAGGGTTACCTCCCAGTGTTTCATAAGTATCTAAATCAACACCAATTACTATGAGCATATAGAAATCTATTAGACTTGAGAACTCATTATATCTATTTAAGTCATAGTTGAAGAATGCGCCTCTTGCATATTCGAATGACCACTGGTCATCTCCTATCCTCATAACTACTGATTTACCTTCATCTTGGCCATACAAATATCTATTGGATGCAATAAATATCCTTGCTTGATACCTATTATTGTAACCACCTGAAAGTACTATCGAGATATCAACAGGTATATTGCTACCTTGCCAATCAATGTCTGTATACTTAGTGGAATTTATATAATTCTCTAAGTCTTGTTCCATAGTCGAAACATTGACTCTGTACTCTTGATCCAACATTTCCATATTTACATTTACATTGGCCTCAATTTCCTGTGATAAAATTTCACCTGAAAATACCGTGAAAACAGCTAATAATAACGCAAATCTAATCATAATTCTACATTTTTATTTATATTGAACTTATACAAAGATAACATAATGGACAGAACTCTTACAAATAGATTCATTTTTTTAATTATTACTCTTTGCATAATAGGCAACGAAGTAGTAATTGCTAATGATAACTCACCAAATATAAAGTCTTCCGTTTATTCTCTTTCTACATTGGATGTATCTGAAAATCCCACTAAATTACAATATACAGAACGAAATAGTATTGCTTTTAGTTACACACCAAATAGCTTTGGTTTAGAAGGGTTAAATTATAATAATGTCTATGCCTCATTTGAAACAGGTAACTTTTTCCATTTTGCAACTTATGGTGGGACTTTCTCAGATAATTTTAACTGCTCTAATATATCATATTCTCTAGGAACTAAGCTTATAAGCAGATTGACTACTTCCGTTATTTTTAATTATTCATTTCTAAATATATCAGACTTCCAATCTTATGACAAGTTAAATTTTAATCTAAATGGAATAGTAGAGTTGGATAGCACCCTAAAAGCTGGATTTGTTTTTACCAACCTACTTAATAATAGATATGAAAGTGAGAGTAATACAGTAAGACAAGAGGCAAATTTTGGTTTACTTTATGAAATTGAAGATAATTTTATACTTCAAGTTGGTACACAAATTTACTTAGAAAGTACAACCGGAATGATGCTTGGTCTAGCTCATGACTTTGACAAATTGCTAAAAAGTGGGTGTTAGTTATCTTACAAATCCACAGATGATTGAAGCAAATATGATTTTAAATATAAATACGGGATTAGAGATTATATATGATTTGAATTATCACAATTATTTGGGTACAACTCACAAATTTGGCTTAGCTTTTAGTTTTGATTAGAAAAATATTTATAATATTATTTTTGCCTTCCATTTTGTTAGCAGAGGACTTCGACTTACTACTCGAAAAGTATATGGGAGAGCTAAACCCAGTTTATAAAAACAGATTAGATATATCACAGATTCAAGATTTATATTCATACTATAGTAAGTACCCTATGAACATTAATGATGAGGAGATTACTTAACTGGAAGATATTCCTTTAGTTAGTAGGGAGCTTTTCAATCAGCTTCAAAAGAGACGCCCTTATACTAATAAAAACTCAGCTTTTGAATGCAATTAACTCTTTACCTACAGATGAATTTATTAAGCATATACTTATTAATACTCTTACAATTGAAAAAAGTAGGCGACAGCGAGAGGGAACAACCTATACAGTCAGAAATCACAGTACTCTTCAGAAAGAAGATGGATTTGTTAGAGATAAGTTCCAAGGAAGTAGGTTAGATCTATATCAAAAGCTGAATGTAAGATATGATGGACTTGAAATAAGTGCAGTTTCTGATAAAGATGCAGGTGAGGTAGAAGTTTTGGACTTTACAAGTATAGGTTTGGAGTATAATTATGAAAATGTGAAAGTAATAGCAGGGGATTACAACATGTTTTTTGGATTGGGTAATCTATATGACCAAAGTTTTCTGAGTTTAAAAGGTACAGATTTTATTAATACATCAACTGAATATGGTTATGGTACTCAAGTTAATCGCTCCACATTAGAAAGCAGTTTCTTTCGTGGTGGGTTCTTAGAATACACTCACAACTATAATTATTTCAACAATATAGTTGTTAGAGTTTTTGTAGGGAATACTAACAGAGCAGCAACATATAGAGATGAAGAAGAGATAGTTAGCTCTGTCTATAAGTCTAGATATTTCAGAACAGAAACTGAGCGGAAAAAGAAAGGAATACTAAATGAACAGTTATATGGTGCTAACTTTGAAGCAAATTTAAATAATGTTAGTTTTGGTATTCTTAGTACTTATTTGAAATATGATATTCCTATTAGTTCCAATTCATTCAGTACATTTCAGGGGCAAGAGGGAATGTTAAATTCCATTTATGGAAATTATAACACTGATTATACAGCCACGAAGTTCGAGACTAGTTTTGATATAAACAACAACCCATCAGCTCGACTGAACTACATCAATAATATTTCAGATGATGTGTCATTTATGGTTGAAGGCCGCTATGCACACGAAGATTACCGAGCTCCTTATGCCTCAAATTTTGGTTAGCAGAGCTTTGTTGCGAATGAAAAAGCAATATTGACTGGTTTGTCTTACTCCCGCTACAAGTTGAACTTATCGGCATTTGTTGATATGTATTCAACTATCCTAAATACATTCACAACTAATCAACCAGTAAAGGGAATCCAATATTTTATAAATGCTTTTTATGGAACAAGCAAAACTAATTACACTTTTCGTTTGAACTATGAACAGAAAGATGATTCGTTTCGAGATGATGAAGTTTATAATTCAATAATTACTGTGCCGAACAACAAAATGCATATCAGGTTAGAGATAAACACAAAACTCACATCTACACTATCTCTAAGGGGGAGAACGGAATATTCTTATACATTCAACGACATAGTTGACACGGAGTCAGGTAATCTTATTATGCTTGATATTCGTAAAAGGGACAGGGGAAATAAATTATATTATGGGATAAACTATATTAATTTTAACACAGATAGCTTTGAGTCAGTTGTTTATGCGTATCAGTACCAAGTGCCAGGATTAGCTTATGTTTACCCGTTTTATAATAGTGGAAATAGTTTAAGCGCATTCGTGAAGTACGAGCCGTTAGATTTTTTAGATGTTTGGATCAGGTTAAACCATTTGTTTGTCAACCGTGATGCGAGCATTGGCAGCGGTTATGATGAGATAGATGAGAACAACAGAACACAGCTTATATTTCAGTTGAGATTTAATTTTGATTGATTCCAGGCATAGAATAACTTGACCTTTACTAGAGTGACAGATTTTTCCTCAGCTGGCGGAGGTGGCTTTTGCTGAATGCAAAAGACGGAGGTGGATGGAAATGTCATTGCGAAAAATATCAGTTTACTGATATTTTGTGGCAATCTATTAATTGATTAACAAAGAGCTATAATATCAAATTAGCAGTTTCAAAAACTAATAGACTCTTCGGATTTTTTGGCATCCTCAGAGTGATTAGACAGTGCTAAAAGACTTGTGCATCTCAATAATTATGGTATATTCGTGACACTTTTTCAATTGATTTAACTTACTTCTTAAAGACACTAACTAATTTCTCTTTATTTATGTTGCCTATATTTGAATCAAATAAGTTCAACAGATTTATTTGTTTGTTTTCAATATCAATTAGAAATTTTGTTTGAAAATTTCTTAATTATATTCTAGAATTCTGAATGCTAAAACCTAGTTCTTTTTCAATTTTTAAAAGGTCTTCTTCTAGAAAATAGAACAATTTAACTTTTGCAAAAACCTTTTCGCCCTTATCAATCTTTTTTCTAAAATCAATATTCAATAGTTCAATACTAAAATCATATCTGTTTTTTTTTGATTGTCAATTTTATAGTAACATGGAAATTCTATAATTGATTTGTATTCTTCTAAAAGATTTAAATCGTTCTCTTCTTTATAAAGTGTAATATAACTAGCTACAAATGGCACCTTTACTTTTTCCGAAGTGTGTTCTAAGTTGTCAATCAAAATTAAATCATCTAAGATAAAATAGACATATTGTTCTGCTTTACTATATAGGTTTAATGAAGAGAAAGTAAGGTTTCCTCTATGATTAATCTCAGCAGTAAAGAGGATGTTTATGGAGTCTTCTTTGTCATCGTAACTAATTGTATCATATGAATTGTAGCAATCAATTATAATCATATCTTCATCTTGTGTATACACAAAAGAGTGAATTACAAAAAAACTTAATATCAATAATAATCTCATATTTCTCCATTAATTAATTCTATTGTTAATATTATGTTTTGTATTATTCTAAATATACCCAATCCCAGCAAATTGAGCAAATATAGATTTCTGCGTTTAGTGTGGTGTGTAGTAATCCTGAGCATGGTGAGGCATCATGTTTAGGTTAACTAAGAGTCAATAGTATATAGAGTCAGTTTTGGTTAGGGTTGAGATTGACTCTTCTGATGCCAAGGCATCCTCAGAGTGACAGTGGTGTTGTTTTACTTATTCTTAATTTTCTTTCTATAAGTATAAGCAGCATCAATAAATGACTCAGCAAGTGGGGCAGAGAGTGGATGATCAGGTTTTAGTCTCTCTGGATGCCATTGAACAGCCATCAACCAGCTTTTTAAAGAAACATCTCGCCACTCATAAGCTTCAATTATTCCATCTGCAGTGTAGCCAGTTGGTTTCAGTTCCTTCGATAGCTTATCAACTGCTTGGTGATGATTGCTATTTACCACAGACTCATCTACACCAGCCAATTCTTTTAACTTCGAGCCATCTTCTAACATTACTTTGTGTTTTGCATCGCCTTCATCAATTTGATGTGTAACAGCATTTGGCATATCCGCTGGTATGTCGATGATTAGTGAACCACCTAGGGCGACGTTGATTAGCTGTTGGCCTCTACAAATACCAAGTATTGGCATTTTCTTTAGTAAAGCATATTGTAGCAATTGGAATTCGAGTGAATCACGGTCTTCATCAATTGAGCATCTGTCCGTCTCATAGGGCTTGTCGAATCTGCCAGGGTGAACATCGGGGCCACCTGTTAGCACTAAAGCATCAGCATTGGTCATTGCTTCTTCTGAGTTTTCAACGCTGTACATATCTATGATTATCACGTTATTATCATATTTTTCTAGCCACTTAGAGTAATTTTCATAAGATTTGCCACCACTTCCTTTTGACAATACTATTGTCAATGGTTCTTCGGAACAAGATGTTAGTATAAATAGTGATGCTAATGCGAGGGGTAAAATTTTATTAAGATTTTTCATTTATTTTCTCAAGAATGTGTTTTTCAAAATTTGCTTCATCTCTAAAATCCAATCCCATAGGGATTGTGAATACAGATATTGAGTTATCTTCGAATAGTTTAGTGAATAGTATGAGTTTTACTTTGTCTTTTTCTGTCGTATATATTCTGTTTATATCTTTCCAATTGCAATACTTAATCACTTCTTCCATGTCTTTTTTGGTAAAGAAGTGATGGTCTTTGTAGTCAAAAACTCTTGCAATATTTGCCTTATTAGTTTTCAAAAAGTTAACGAAATTATCTGGATTTGCAATAGCAGTAATAACAACTGAGCGAGACTCATTCACATAATAAGGGCTAATATTTGCATTAAACTCAAATGTTGGTTTCTCAAACCTTTCGAGTTCTCTTTTGTCAACATCTCTTACTAATAATATATCTGCACGTTTTAAACTACTTCTCTTTTCACGCAGATAACCCTTTGGCAGGTAGTACTTTTCGTCTAATGTGTGTTGATTGATTATAACTATATCTAAGTCTCTGTCAATCTTTCTGTGTTGAAACCCATCGTCTATTAGAACAACATCTACATCGAACATTTTATCAAGCTTTTCTAATGCTTTATATTTCTTATCATCTACCACTAATAAAGTATCTGTTTGCTCTGCTATCATTAATGCCTCGTCACCTGATTCGGCAACAGAAGAGCATATTCTATAACCATCGTGAACTACTTTGAAGCCGTGCTCTTTTCTTCTATATCCACCTGAAACTATTCCAACACTAATTTTCTTACTCTTAAGAAAATTTGCTATGTGTATTATAATAGGTGTTTTACCCGTTCCACCTGCTACAATGTTACCAATTGAAATAACAAAACTCTTGGACTTGTATTGCTTAATAATTCCAAACTTATATAGTAAAGACCTAATCCAAATTATAAAGCCAAATATGTAACTTAAGACTAACATTATATTTTATTCATCTCTTGTTCTATCTCTTTCATTAGCTTTTCTGTTTTTTCTCTGTCTTCTGTATTATCTATTATTAATGGCTCGGAGAAGTATAAATGAACTTTTGCAAAAGGTAGCGGAACTGTAAACTTATCCCAACTATTCAAGTTGATAGCATATTTGCACTTAACTGTGCAATATTGGAATGGTACTTTAGCCCTGTTTGCTATCAAAATTGCTCCGATTTTCATTGTTTTATGAGGTCCACGAGGGCCATCAGGTGTTATCAATACCTTGTGAGAACTGGCTAAGTTAGTTGCTCGTTCCAACACTACTTTACCATCAGTTGAGGAAGAACCACGGACAAGAGTATATTTTAATTTTCTTAATATAGAAGAAAGAACTTGCCCATCTCTGCTTTTGCTTACTACTGCAACTTTGTGGGACACTTTTCTGTGGTAATACCACACTGGTAGCATAACTCCGTGCCAAAAAGCAATTACCTTCGGTTCTTTGGTCTGCGTGCCGTGTGCTTTTATTCTCCAAGTTGAAGCAAGCAATAGGAGTAATGTTATTCCAATTCTCCTCATTGCAAGAACTCACTATTAATTATAGAAGCACTTTGCTCACATGCTGATTTGGTTCCAAGCATAGAGCGAATTTTATTAAAGTCACTCTTCATTTGCTGAACATAATTATCGTCAATTTCAAACCTTTCCAACATACTATTTATGTTACTCGAGGTTGCATCAGTTTGTATATATTCTTCAACAACATTTTTATCTAATAAAATATTAGGCATAGATAGAAAATTTATATTTATAAGGTACTTACCAAGTAAATATGTAGTAGCAGAAGTCTTGTAAATAGTGAAAAACGGCAAGCCAAGCAGTGCTGCTTCTAATGTTGAAGTTCCAGCTTTAACTATACCAAATCCACTGTCATTCATGGCACTTCTGCTGTTTTTATATAGCTTAACTTCTGGATACTTACTGCTGAAATTACTGTATATATCATCACTAACAAAAGGAGACTTAGAAACTGCGAATTTGAATTGTCCTTTATAGTTATCTATAATCTCTGAAAATAGTTTTAGATGCTGCTTAACTTCTTGCTCTCTGCTGCCAGGTACTAAGCAAACTTGATTTTTCTGTCTATCAGTATGCTGCTCAATATCAAAAATATCTAAATCTAAGAGTGGATGACCTACAAAGTTGGTGTCAATACCATATTGTTTGAAAAAATCAACTTCGAAAGGAAAAACTACTAATAGTTTATCAACCGAATCAGCTAATTTCTGTGCCCTGTTTTTTCCCCATGCCCAAAGTTGAGGTGCTATGTAATAGCATACTTTTTTTGAATTCAATTTTGCAAAATTAGACAACCTAATATTCAAACCAGGATAATCAATTAATAAGACTAAATCAATTGAATTATTTAGAATTATACTCTTAGCTTTGCTTTCTAACTTCTTGAAAAATCTATACTTTTTAATTACTTCCCAGAATCCAACTACATTTATTTTATTAAACTCTACTATTGGTTTTAGTCCCAATTCTTGCATTTTAGGACCACCAATACCAATGAACTCAACATTTGGGTTAAGGTTAATTAATTCTCGCATCATATTTGCTGCGTGAATATCCCCCGAAGGGTCTCCTGCAGAGATAAATATTTTCTTATTTTTTGTTGCCATTTAGGTTGAAATCATATGTTGACAAGTCCGTAAAAACTATTTTTTTATCTGAATGAGTAAACTCATATTTTTAATATTATCAAATTTAAGACTTTCATAATAAATAATGTCAAAATTTATACATTTACATAACCATACAGACTTCTCATTGCTCGATGCCATGACCACAACTTCAGAATTAGTTGAGTCAGCAGTGGAATTTGAGCAGCCTGGTGTAGCACTAACGGATAATGGTGTGCTTTATGGTGTGTTTAACTTCCAACAAAAAGCAAGTAGAGCTGGAATTAAGCCTCTTATTGGGGTTGATGCTTACATTGCACCTGGTAGCCGATTCGAAAAATCTCCAAATCAACGTAGATATCATAGGATATTACTTTTAGCTAAGCACAAGCATGGCTATAAAAACTTAGTAAAGCTATGCTCACGCGCATTTGTGGAGGGTTTTTACTACAAACCCAGAATTGATATGGAGTTGCTCAAGGAATATTCAGATGGTCTTATCTGCTTATCAGGCGGCAGAGGTGGAGAAGTAGCTCGTTCAATAGTTAATTCTAATTATAATGAAGCTGTAGATGTAGCAAAGATTTATCACGAGGTTTTTGGTGATGATTTCTATTTGCAAGTACAAAATCATTCACTCCAATTTGATGATAAGGTTTGTGAAGAAGTGCCCCAAATAGCTAAAGAATTAGGTGTCAAAACAGTCGCTACAAATGATACTTTTTACAGATATAAAGAACATGCAGTACCTCACAATGTTCACTTGTTTATCAAAGATGGTGGTAAGAATGAAGTTGATGTAACAAATCTAAGATTTGGTTCCGATGAGTTTTACATTAAGTCACCTGATGAAATGAAGAAACTGTTTGCTGATAATCAAGAAGCAATAGATAGCACCAATGAAATATTTGAGAAATGTGATATAGATTTCAAAAGTAAAATCTATATGCCAAAGTTTCCAATTCCAGAAACTTCACCTTCCGAAAACTTAGAAGAATACTTGAAAGAATTAGTTTACAAAGGCTTAGAAAAAAGATTTGATACAATAACTAACGAAATTAGAGACAGAACTGAGTTTGAGTTAAAGATTATCAATGACATGGAATTCCCAGGTTATTTCTTAGTTGTTGCTGACTTTATCCAAGCTGGTAGAGATATGGGCGTCCGAGTTGGTCCAGGTCGTGGCTCAGCTGCTGGTAGTATAGTTGCCTATGCATTGGGTATTACAAATGTTGATCCGTTGAAATATGACTTACTATTTGAAAGGTTTTTGAATCCTGATAGAAATTCAATGCCTGATATTGACGTCGATTTTGCTGATGATAAGCGTGAGAAAGTAATTGAATACGTTAGAGATAAGTACGGTGAAGAAGCAGTTGCTATGATTATCACTTTCGGTACATTATCAACCAGAGCAGTTCTCTCCGATGTAGGTAGAGTATTGCAAGTTCCATTTGGTGAGGTGAAAAATATTACCTCAAAAATACCAGTAGTAAGAGGTGAAGTAACAAAATTAGCTGAGGCACTAAAACTATCAGAACTGAAGTTTGTCAAAGAGAAAATGGACAACCCAAAGTCAGATGAAGATAAGAAAATAAAGCAGCTGATTGAATATTGTCTTGTACTAGAAGATAGAAAAAGAAATGATTCTATTCATGCTGCTGGAGTAATAATAGCCCCAAGTGATGTAACTGACTATATTCCAGTTAACATGCATAAAAATGCAGATACTGCAACTATAAAAGTTGCGACACAATTTACAATGAAAGAAGTTGAGTCTGCTGGCCTTATCAAAATGGATTTTCTTGGTTTAAGAACCTTGTCAATAATAGAGAATACCCTATTATCTATCAAGCGTAACCACAATATTGACATAGACATTGATGATATCCCACTTGATGACAAAAAGACTTATGAGATATTCTCAGAACAAAAAGCAAATGCAATATTCCAGTTTGAAAGTCAAGGAATGCAAGAATGGTTGAGGAAGCTAAAGCCTCAATCTGTTGAAGAATTGACAGCTATGAATGCACTTTACAGACCAGGACCAATGGACAATATTGGTGAATTTATTGACAGGAAATATGGACGAAGTGAGATTACTTATTTGCATGATGAGCTAAAAAAATCACTAGAAGAAACGTATGGTATTATAGTTTACCAAGAGCAAGTGATGAGAATTGTGCAAGATGTTGGTGGATTTACACTTGCTGAAGCAGATATTGCCAGAAGAGCAATGGGTAAGAAAGACATGAAAACTATGGACAGCTTAATGAGTAAGTTCATAGATGGGGCAAAGAAGAAGGGGATTGATGAAAAACTAACTAGAGAGATCTGGGAATTAATTTTAAAATTTGCAGCTTACGGATTCAACAAATCACATGCTGTTGCATATTCATTGGTTGCTTACCAAACTGCATATCTTAAAGCACATTACCCAGCAGAATCTCTAGCAGCTAATATGACTGCTGAACTTAACTCACAAGAGAAAGTAGTAAAGCTAATAGATGATGCAGAACAATTTGGTCTGGAAGTACTTCCTCCTGATATTAATGAATCTTCAACCTACTTTGAAGCAAAAGGTAAATCAATTTATTTTGGCTTAGCTGGAATAAAAGGAGTTGGAGTAAGCGTAGTTGAAAAAATATTAGAAGTTAGAGAAGACAAAAAATTCGATTCATTTGCAGACTTTTGTGAAAGAGTTGATGACAAAGCGATAAACAGAAAGTCACTAGAGTCATTAATTTCTGCAGGTGTGTTCGATAAGATTGAAAATAATAAAAGAGCTAGACTGTTTGAGTCGATAGATATGGCTATTGATTTCTCTAAATCATTTAGTAATAAAGAAACAGAAAATATAGATTCCTTATTCTTAGGTGTCGAGGACGATCAAGTTCAAAAATTCAAATTACCCGACGTGCCTGAATGGGATCAGAAAAGAAGATTAATAAAGGAAAAAGAAGTTCTAAATTTCTATATTTCTGGTCACCCACTAAGAGAATATGATGCTTTAGTCAAAGCATTTAACAAAATTACATTTGACCAACATCCATCGGAATTAAAATCACAAGAAATTACAGTTTGTGCTTTTATTTCAAATATGGATGTAAAGTTAAGTAAAAAGGGAGAACCATTTGCTATTCTTACATTAGAGGACTACACATCTAAAGCTGAATGTCTAGTTTGGTCTAGAGAATATAGCAAGATTTCGCATAAATTATCAAAAGACAAGGCAATACTTATAGAAGGAACAATTAGAGAGGACGAAGATAATATTAAGATATATTGTTCAAATGCTATGGATATTGAAGAGGCAGTTGATACATATAGCGATGGATATAAAATCTGGATTGATTTGAATGACAAAGAAGCAGATGCAAAACTCGATATACTAAAAAATGATTATTATGACCCTAATACTGCACCTAAACAAATATATTTTAATATATTTGATGATAGTAAAGGGTATAAAAACTGTTTTAAAACCGAAAAATTCAATATTCCTTTGAATTTAACAGTTATGGGTCAGTTACAACAACTCTTTAATTCGAAAGTTTCATTAATTATGAAAGGACAAAATGGCAGTAAAAGATACTCTTAAAAATATATTATCATTAGTTATAGCTGTATTGGTTGCGTATTTTTTAATAAAAATATTGTTTGGACTATTAGGTTTCATCATAAAAGGATTGTTATATATAATATTTATGATAGTTGTTGCTATTTTTGCATTACCACTATATACTTTTCTAAAGAATAAGGTTTTTAAGTGATGAAAAGAATTGTTTTAATGATAGTTATAATTTGTAGTAGCTTAACTATCTATAGTCAAGAGAATGAAATAAATGAAAATTCGGTAGAATTAGCAAGGGTACTTGGTAGAGAAATATTTGAGTTAAATGGAGTTCCGTTTACTCAGCCAATTGTTACTGCTACTAATGCGACTGTAAATTCAGGATTCTTTAACACAGCTTATATTCCTCAGAAGGACTCATTATACTTCAAATTCTCAGTCAATTATATGTATGGAATTGTTCCAGATAAAGATAAAGTATTTTCTCCTGCATTTCCTAACGAGTCATTTAGCCTAACAAAAGTAACTGATTTTGTTAGTTTTGATATAATCAATCAAACTATTAATATTCAAGATACAGTTGGGTTATATACCTATTTACTCAGGACCCTTATATATGATGGTTTACAAGATGGTACAATAACTGTTCCTAGTGAATCTGCAACTTTATTAGGAAAAGATGATAAAGAGATTAGTATAGAACCTGGTTCTCTTGGTGCAAATGGAAGAAAAAGAATTGAAGGCTTAGAAGAGACTTTTGGTATTGAGTTTCCAGAAGAACTGCTTGATGAAGTTATTTCTACATTAGACGGTTTACCTGCTTTTTTTACACTTCCAAAAGGATCTGGACTTAATGCTATGCAATTTGGTGTTCCCCAATTAGAGATTGGTTCTTACTTTGGAACTGAATTTTTAATAAGATACATTCCTAAGATTAATTATGGACAAACCATTGGGGACTTCGGTTTCTTTGGTTTAGGTATAAAGCATTCTATATCACAATATTTCTTTGATTTTGACCAAGAGAGAACTTTTGATTTGGCTGTGCAATTTGCTTATCAATCATCTACTTTAGAAAACGTATTTGGAGAAACAAATGCAAGCATGGAATCGAGTGCAGATATTTTAAATTTTAATATTCAGGCAAGTAAAAATATTGAAGGATATTTTGATATATATGGTGGAATATCATTCGAACAAATTGATATTTCAGCTGATTTAACATACACTTTGCCTATTGAGGTACAACAACAACTGTTTTTAGTAGATGAAAATAAAGAAACAGGCCCGGGCTATCCTGGTGATACTAAACCTCAAACCACAACTCTACAAGTCGAAGATTTTAATATAAAAGGAATATTAGGAATTAAAAAAGATATAGGTCCTGTTTCCGTCTTTGCAAGCTACAACATAAGTAAATTTGATATAATAAATGGTGGACTTCAATACAGTTTCTAATTGATATGGATAAAATTATAGACGGCAAAAAAATTGCCAACGAGATAAAAGAAGAAATTAAAGAAAACATAAAAGTACTTAAAGAAGAAAAAGGTATAGAACCTGGTTTAGCAATTCTTTTGGTTGGAAACGACCCTGCATCAGAATCTTATGTAAGAAGTAAGGAAAGAAATTCTGAGAACCTAGACTTTCACTTTGTGATGAGAAGAGAAGATGAGAGCATTTCTGAAAAGGAAGTTCTTCAAATAATTGAAGACTGGAATAATGATGAGAAGATTCATGGTATATTAGTCCAACTTCCACTCCCGAATCACATTGACGAAAACAAAATAACAATGAAAATTGACCCTAAAAAAGACGTCGATGGGTTTCACCCAGTTAATCTGGGTAGTTTAGTTATTGGGAATGATGGATTAGTTCCTTGTACTCCTGCAGGCATAGTTGAACTTTTGTACAGATACAAGATAGAAACAAAAGGAAAGCATGTAGTTGTTTTGGGCAGAAGTAACATAGTAGGGAAGCCAATTGCTAACCTAATGTACCAAAAGAATGAAAAAGCAAATTCAATAGTAACAATATGTCATTCAGCTGCAGATGATGTGTTCCAATATACTAGACAAGCCGATATATTAATAATTGCTATAGGAAAGGCTCAATTTATTAAGAAAGAGCATATAAAAGAAGGGGCAACTATAATAGACGTAGGTATCAATAGAATAGATGCAGATAATGAAAAAGGATACAGAATTGTTGGCGATGCTGACTTTGAAGATGTGAAAGATAAAGTTTCGGCTATTACTCCTGTACCTGGGGGAGTTGGACCCATGACTATAGCAATGCTTATGAGTAATACATACAAATCTGCCTCAGAGTTATGAAGAACAAGAATGCTGACTATCAAGTAATATTCGAAGACGATTATTTAGTTTTTGTAAATAAAGCTGCTGGTGTGTTGTCTGTACCAGATAGATATAATCCTAATAAAACCAACCTCAAGCATCTACTCAATGAAAAGTATGGTGAAATATTCGTCACTCATAGGCTTGATAAAGGAACGAGTGGTATTATGGTTTTTGCAAAGGACGCAGAGACTCATAAATACATGAATACACTTTTCGAAAATCAGGACATAACTCGAAAGTATCATGTCTTGGTAAAAGGGATATTTCCAAAACAAAATTTAGATATAGATATACCAATTCTTCCAAGTTCGTCAAAGAAAGGATTATCAATGCCTTCAGCTAGGGGTAAAGATTCATTGACAAAAGCTGAAGTTATTGATAGATATGACAAAGCTACTATGTTAGAATGTAATTTAGTTACAGGTAGGTCTCATCAGATAAGAGTCCATCTTTCTACGCTTGGTTTTCCTCTCTATGTTGATGCTGATTATGGAGGTTTTGAAAACTTTCTACTCTCAAATTTCAAGAAGAGATTCAATCTGAAGAAACAAACGGATGAAAGACCAATCTTAGACAGATTGTCAATGCACGCATTTTCACTAGAGTTTATACACCCAGTGAGCAAAGAACCAATAAAAGTAGAGGCAGAATACCCACGTGATTTTGCTGCAATGGTTCAAATACTAAATAAATATAACAAAATATATCAGTAAAAAAGAAGATTAATAAATTGTCAAAAGCAAAACCAAAATATATTAAATTTAATTATCCAAAAGAGTTAACTCCTTTGGAAAGAAAGTCGAAAAAATATTATGAATACTTTAAAAGTATAAAAAAGACTTTAGAGACCCAGTTATTTATAGAAAAAAAATCAAAAATATTACTTGCCGTAAGTGGTGGGGTAGACTCGCTTACTTTATTCGATATATTCTTAAACCTCAAAGATGAATATGATTTTGATTTAGCCGTTGCCCACTTTAATCATCAGTTAAGAGAACTAGACTCAGATAGAGACCAAAAGTTTGTCGAAAAAGTATGTGTCAAGAATAGAATCAATATTTATAATGCTTCGGCTGATGTAGAAGAATATGCCAAAAAGAAGTCACTTTCTATTGAGGAAGCAGCAAGAATAAAGAGATATGCATTCTTTGAAAAGATTTGTAATGAAAAGAGATATAATTATTTAGCTACAGCACATACGAAAAATGATTTAGCTGAGACCTTCTTGCTTAATCTATTTAGAGGAAGTGGTCTGCATGGATTAACTTCAATTCCAAACAGAAGAAAGCTGACTAACAAGTGCTTTGTGATTAGACCATTAATCAATTTGACAAAGGATGAATTGATTGAATATGCTAAAATGAGAGACATGCAATGGATGGAGGATAAAACAAATGATGAGTTGGTATATACACGAAACAAAATCAGAAATTTATTATTGCCAGAGATAGTTGAAAATTACAATCCAAATTTTGTAAATACTATTGAAAGAACCGCATCCATAATTAAGAGTGCAAATAACTTTGTCAAAGATTACACTGAAGCAAATTTCAAAAAGATATTTATATCTGCTCAGCAACTTAAAGTAGAAATTAATTCTCAGTTCCTAGATTCTTATGCTGAAATTATACAAAATGAGTTAGTAAGAAAAACACTATCAAAATATTTTAATTTCCATCACGCACCTTATGAAATAACTGAAAGAGTTGTTGGTCTTACAAGCAAAAATGTTAATTCTAAAGTTGAGATAAATAATAACATCACAGCTCTGAAAGAGAGAGGAAAGATTGTTATATTCAGAGATAAGACTGAAGAAATTGAGACAATAAGTGAGGTTATTGAATCAAAAGGAACAATAACAGTTGGTGAGTATAAACTGAAATTCACTGAGATTGAAAGAAAAGATGTGAGATTTGTCAAAGATAATAATAT
>JBDQHL010000022.1:0-21841 GCA_040264895.1 Bacteroidota bacterium | reverse complement strand
TTTGACTCATCTGCTTTAGTACATGCAAATGAGAATATTATTATACTTAATATTATGCTTATTTTTTTCATAATTATATTACGTTTTAAAATAGTATTTAGTATTTATCAAGTAATGTCTTTGGAGCAATCAAACTGCGTAGTAATACATCGAAGAAAAAGATAAGAGTTAGCGAAATAGCGCTAACAACATATATTTTATTTATATTTATAGTAACATCTAAAAAAGGAATATTGTCGAATGTAAGTTGTTCAAATGGAATAAAGGCAAAGCCAACAGTACAGATAATTAGTAAGAATAATGATATCGCTATTCTTACTTTTCGTTCTCTTTCCCTTATGTAATTCATTGTCTCACCAGAGAAACTTTGATATACATTTGATCGGAGCTCTTCTTTTAATTCATCTTCTAATTCTTTCATAATTCTATTGACTTATAATTCATTATTATATTCTTTTTCTGCTATATTTTTTAGCTTTTTCCTTATTCTGTGTAGCTTTACTTTTACATAACTTTCACTTTGCTTTGTAATATAACTGATTTCCTTAACACTCATATCATCAAAATAGTAGAGAGTTATCATTGCTGATTCTTCAGCCGTTAATTTTGATAATAGTTTATTAACTATTTCAGATTGAAAAATATGTTCTTGCTTAGTATGAGTTTCTGTTTTAGTTTTTATATAGTTTTTATAATTAAGAAAGCTATTCTTCTTTCTTATAAAATCTATACATTTGTTGTAGGCAATTCGATAAATCCATGTAGAGAATTTGCTCTTTGCGCCGTCATAAGATTTGATCGATTTATATGCTTTATAAAATTTATCTTGAGCTATGTCTTTAGCATCCTCACTGTCTTTTAATGAGTTAATACATATAGAATACACGAAGTCCTCACACCTTTTGATTAAATGCTCAAAAAGATACTTCTCTCCAGATTTTATTCTTTGTATTAACTCAAATTCCTCCAATTGTTGTTTGTCCTATACTTTGTCTTTTTAAGTTATTTTTCTCTCTACAAAAAATTCTATCACCCAAAATAAACCCGAAAAGAAGAATATTGGTGGTACTATTAGCATTTCTTCGTCATAGTGTTCAGCCATCAAGTAACCTAATAGAAATCCAACTGAGAAACCCATTAGCAAAGAACCTAATCTAAGAGTCCAAAGTGTAAGACGTGTTTTCTTTTCTCCAAAAAAAAGTGATGCATCTATGTTCTTCTCAATTAAAGCTTGTCTTTCATTAGAACGCGTCTTTAGAAAAATGTAAGCTATTCCAAATATCATCGAGAACATTGCAATAGGAATAAGTGATTCAAATATGTTAGCCATTTATCTTCTCCATTTGTTGTTAAATTATTTGAAACTTAGACGGAGGAGAGAAAAATCGGTTACAGATTTGCATATAATTCTTCTTGTACCTTGATTGCTTCTTGTAAAGTAAAGACTAAAAGTTCTTCGTCTATGTCATCTAAGACTTGAAAGGTAAACGATTTTATCATAACTCTGCCATTCCATTCTAGTTTTGGAATATTAAGATTTTTCCCATTCCAAAAGCATAAATCAATTTCACCCGTTTTTTTGCAGTTGATATAGCAGAGATTTTTAATGTATTGATAAAAGGGAAGACAATAGCTAAATTTGAAATATAATTTGTCTGATTGAGCTAAAATTAATCTATCTAGTTCTTTCACTATTACTTGCTGTGAAGAGATGACTATATCTAGATATTCCTCTAAATAATTAAATTTTACAGCCATTTTTTTCTCTTAAAATACACAAACATACCAAGACCCATTATTATCATAATTACCCATGCTACTGGATAGCCATATTCCCAATGCAACTCTGGCATGTGGTCAAAATTCATACCATAGACTCCTGCCACAAATGTAATTGGGATAAATATAGTAGCAATTAAAGTCAGAACTTTCATTATTTCATTCATTCTATTACTTACACCAGTCATGTAAACATCTTTCAGTGATGATACAGTCTCTTTGAAAGTTTCTATTGTCTCTATAATCTGAATTGTATGATCATACAAATCCCTAAAAAATCTTTCTGTATCTTCAGCAATTATATCATACTGACTTCGGTCTAATCTGCCAACTACTTCACGTAGTGGATAGATCGAACGTCTCATTCTGACTATTTGTTTTCTGTATTGCTGCAGCTGATATAATAGCTCTTCGTTAGAATCTTCAAATAGTCTATCTTCCAAATTTTCTAGTCTTTCAGCAATTTCTTCCATCACTATGAAGTAGTTATCTATTACCGCATCCATAAGTGCAAATAGCAAATAGTCAGCTCCTCGATTCCGTATTCTTCCATTAGAATTTTCAATCCTGCCTCTAACATTATCAAATATATCCCCTTCTCTTTCTTGGAAAGAAATTAAGTAGTTAGGACCTAAAACAATACTAATCGGCTCTATTTCTAATTCACCTTCAGTTAGATAAAGCATTTTAAAGAAAACCACAATGTTCTTATCATATTGTTCAATTTTGGGTCGCTGTTCTATATTTAATATATCTTCTAATAATAAAGAATGAAGCCCAAAATCTTTCCCAATTGATTCAACTATTTTTGTGTCATGTATACCATTTATATTTATCCATGAGACTTGCTCTGTTTGTTTTTCGGAGCTAGCTTGGCTTACATCATCAATTTTAAATTTATTATATTCTTCAGTGTTGTATCTTATCACAGACATAGTAACTTGTATGTCTTTTTGTGTTCCTGTATAAATCAGTGAACCAGGGGCCTTTCCAACTATCTCACTCTGTTTACTTTTTTTCTTTGCAATGTTTATGGGACTAATCTTATTTAGTAGGTCATTTGCATTATTAACTGATGGCTTCTTCATAGTTTCTATAAATTCTTTTAGTAAAGTAACTTCATAAGTTACCATTCGATTGAGTAAATTCAAAGCAAAAAAAACCTCAACCAAATATTTGGTTGAGGTTATAAAAGCAATAATTGAATCCTTTATTTCTCAGGCATAAGAATAAAAGTCTTCAGGTTGTTGAAATCTAAATACTCTTTGGCTGCATTTTTGATTTCGTTTTTATCTAAAGCATCTACTACATCAAGATATTTATCAATATCATTCAAGTCCTCATCTTGCCAAGCTGAATTCAATATCCAAGAATTCCAAGTATTATTATTTTTGATAGCTAATTCAAACTCTCTTCTTTGAGTCTCTTTTATCTTAGTCATATTATCGTCACTAATTAAGCTTGTTTTAAGCTCTTTAGCAATCATTTCAACATCACCAATTAGCTCATCAACTCTATTAGGGTCACAGCCAAAGGCAACAACAACATTGCATTCTTCTTGTGGGTATTTGCTTTGACTTGAATAAGCACTAACACCATATACACCGCCTTTTACTTCTCTCAACTGCTCTCTTAATCTTATTCCAAACACCTTGTCCAAAGACTTCATAAGGTGCTTGTTCTCTTGTGTGTAGTTGAAATCATTATTAGTAAATACTAATATAACTTGGCTCTTTTGGTCCATCCCTTTGTTGAACACCTTTTTCATTTCACCTTCTGGTGTTCTAGCTCCCAAGTCTTTCCAATTTTCAGATCTTCCAGATCCTTCTAGTGAACCAATGTATTTCTTGATTAATTCTACAAATTCAACATCATCTATGTTTCCAGTAAAGAAATAATTGAAATCGCCACCTTGATTGAATCTTTTCTTATAAGCGTTCAATGCTGCTTTCATATCAACATTTTCTAAATCAGAAACAGTAACTGGTTTTGATCTTTCATGATAGCCAGACAATATATAGCCCAATGAGTCTTGTAGTACTGATGCAGGATTTCTTTTAGAATTTACTAATGCATCTTTTCTCTTTACTAACCAAGATTGGAATGATTCTTCATCCATTCTAGGGTTTGTAAAGTATAAATGTAGTAATTGTAGCATTTCTTCAAAGTCTTCAACTGAAGAATTTCCTCTAAAACCTTCAGTCAATTCGCCAATTGTAGGGCTAACATTATAGTCTTTGCTAGAAGTCATCTTCATCAAAGTTGATAAATCAAAGTCAGAAATACCAGAGCTATTGATTATCTCTCCAGCGAATCTACCTGATTTGTATTCTTCACCATTCATAACTGATGTCCCACCAGGGCTGTATGCTCTGAATGTGATTTCATCATCTTTAAAGTCAGTATTCTTGTAATAAACAACAGCACCATTTGACAGTACTAACTTCTTAACACCTTTTGGTAAATCTTTTCTGTCAGTAATTTCACCAGGAGTTACTTCCTTATCAAATAATGTTTGATTAGTGTTTTCTTCTTCTTTAGCAGTAATATTTTTTGACATTACAGTATTATATTCCTTTTGGAACTGATCAGCTGTTGGTACATTTTCTGCACTAGCTGGAAGAGATATAGTAGCAATATAGTTGTTGTCATCAATATATTTTGCTAATCTTTTGTTTACTTCTTTTTTAGTTATTCTTGGTAATTGTTGTTTTACGAATGCATATTCATAATCGATACCTGTTACAGATTCGTCCTTTAGGAAATGTCTTACTAATTCCATTCCTAAGTCACCCGATTTTGCATTAGCTCTTTCTGAGTAAGAACTTTTATAGTTGGCTTCTACATTCTCTTTCATTCTTTGTAGTTCACTATCTGTAATACCAAACTTAGTGGCTCTTTTTGTCTCTGTTAGCAACACTTCCATTGCTTTTTGATACTCAGTTCCTTTTGCAACTGCGATAAGTGAGAAATCCTTAGCACCCATAGATGAACCATAAGAAGCCCTTGAAAATTGGTATGCTGGATCAGCTGTCATGCTTTGCTCAGCTAGTCTCTCATTCAATGCACCAATTGCTAACTGATCAATAATAACGTCTCTGTATTCTTCGTGGTTTGAAAGTACTTCACCTGCCGGTCTTCTGTAAGTAATAGAGATTGTTGGGAATGGAAGTTCCTTGTCAGTTGCTACAGAAAATAACGGTTCTTTGTTTTCAGGTAAGTCATAATTTGCAGGCATTGGTGGGCTACTTAGCTTTTTAATCTTACCAAAGTATTTTTTGATATATGATTCCATTTGATCTACATCAATATCACCAACTACAATTACAGCCATTAAGTCTGGTCTGTACCATTTCTTATAAAATGTTCTAAACTCCTCGTGCGGAGATTTTCTTAGCAAAGTAGTATCGCCAATAGGTACTCTATTCTCATATTTAGAATTATAGAAAGATACGTCTTTGTGTTCATCGAACAAACGCATCTGAACACCACCTCTTAACCTTGCTTCCTCAACTATTACTCCTCTTTCATCATCGATATCTTCATTCGCAAAAGTAACCTTATGAGCCCAGTTTTCTAAAATCTGAACACCAGTTTCTAATACATTCTGGTCATCAGAAGGTAAGTCTAACATATATACTGTTTCATCAAAACTAGTATAAGCATTCAAGTGAGCACCAAACTTAACACCACTTTTCTCTAAGAAGTTAATAAGTTCATTTTTAGGAAAATCTTCTGTCCCATTAAAACACATGTGCTCTACAAAGTGAGCCATACCTTGCTGCACATCACTTTCATCTACCGAGCCTATTTTTACTGGCATACGTAGTGAAACTCTATTCTCTGGTTTATCGTTCTTCATTATGAAGTACTCTAATCCATTTTCAAGTTTCCCTTGTCTAATGTCATCTCTTAGCGGCATTTTTTCTGTAAGAGACTTATAGTCCATTTCTGGTAAATCCTGAGATAGTGCTGCTACTGAGAAAACAGTAATTAAAATTAATAAATTTGAATAAAATTTCATTTAAATCCTCGAAAAAAAATTAATAACTATTTTGATTATATTCGTTCTTATATACTCTATAAATATGGGTTTTGTTTCATTACCCTCTTTGTGTTATTACCACTCCAGCAATAATTAACACACCAGCGACTACAAAGTTAGCATTTATTGCATTGTCTAATATGAAAAAAGCTAATATAGTAGTCAAAACAGGTTGAATATTATTAAATACAGAAACTTTAGAGGCTTCCATTTTTTGAAGTGAATAATACCATAAAGTATATCCCACCCCTGAGGTTATAGCACCAATGTAAAAAATCTGGCCCCAGTTTTTTAGAGAAATATCAACTAATTGATATTCAACCGGATGAAAATGAAAAATTGGCAAATATAAAACTAAGCCAATTAACATAGCCATTCCAGTAGTGAACAATGCTCCATATTTCTCAGATAACCCCTTCCCAAGTATTGTATAAAATGCCCAAGATAATGAAGCTAATAAAGCTAAAATGTCTCCAATTGATGAGCCAGTACTAAAATCAAAACCTCTATTCATTAATAAAAGTACTGTTCCTAATACAGCTAAGCAGACACCAAAAAGTTTAAATTTAGTCGTTCTTTCTTTAAAAAATGAAACAGAAATTATCAAAACAAAAGCTGGCACTAAAGAATAAGCAAACGCTACATTGGGTGCCTGAGTTAACTCCAATGAGCTTAAAAATAAAAACTGATTTATAGGTATATTAAGTAATCCTATCAGTACAAATTTCAACCAATCTTGTTTTTCAACTTGCTTAAATTTTTCTCTTTTGAAGTATATCACTATACTATAAAGTGCAGATACTATTAATGCTCTGTAAAGTAAAACAACAGGAGGAGGTACTTCACTTGTTAAAGTTTTTGCAACTATGTGAGTACCAGATGCAATGAGTTGCTGTAACAATAATAAAAGATATATCAACTAAACACCTTTAGTATTTTAACTTCTTGAGTTTCATATGAATATTGTTTCTTTATTTTTTGAATATTGCTAACGTATAGTTTACGTGCTTCTATATTACTCATTTCTCCTAAGGCATCAATAATTGACTCCTTATCTATTTGTTTTAGAGTAATTCCAATTTCGTGATTATCTACAACTTTACTAATAGTCTTCTGATTAGAAGTAATTACAGGTATTTCTGCTTGTATTAACTCGAATAGTTTATTTGGCAATGCATTCTGATATGATATACTATTACTTTCGAATAGTACAAAACCAATATCTGCAGATACAGTATAACTAGCTAGCTCATTGTAAGGGATAAATCCAGTGAAGTGAACATTATTTATATTTTTTTCAGAAGTAGTTGACTTTAATTGACTTAAGTAATTCCCATCTCCAATTATTACTAATTCAGAGTTGTCTAAATTTTTAACAGTATCAATCAAAATGTCAAGCCCTCTTCCTTCTAATACCCAACCCTGATATAGTAATACAAGTTTACTCTTATTTATATTGAATTTAATTCTCAAGCTATCGTTTTTTTCTAAATTAGTCTCGGGAGGTAAGTTCTTAATGACCGTATAATTTTTACTATGTCTGAAATGTTTTTTTAAATATATTTCATCTTCCTCTGCTGTAACTATCATTTTATCAACAAAAGAAACTAAGTATTTCTCTCTAATTTCGAGAATTTTTTTAGCAATATGTCTATCTTTGAGCGAATTGAGTTGTGAATAGATTTCTCTCGAATCATAAATCAAACTTGCATTTCTTTTTAATTTAATAGATTTACCTGCGGGTAGTGAGTAAAAGTCTGATGCTAAAACAAACTTAGCATCAAAATTTAATTTCTTAACAGCCTTAGTAAACTCTGATTGTGATTTGTGTGTAGGTTGATCTAAATTTATTTTACAAGCGAAATAATCATCCTTCTCTATATAGCCAGGAATACTATCAAAAATTGGAGTAACCAATGCAACACTTCTTTCATACTTTAGTAATGTCTTGGTCATGTTAATTGCTCTTGCATCCAGGGTAGGATTGCTAAAGCAAATAATTATAACGTCGTAGTTTTTATTCATTCTCAAAATTAACTACTTAGTTCATAATTACAATAGGTTTTATATTTGTTTTACTTTTATGTTTTTCCTGAATAAAATAAATACCTTGTCTTACATTTATATCTAATTCAAATCTACCTTTTGTTAAGGTACCATTAGTATGATATGTTTGCTCATCTACATATTTTTGAAATTTATCTATATACTCACCATTACTACCATATAAATACAATTCTGTTTTACCGTCTTCATCCATCCCAAACTCCATATAGTCTAAACTAATCTTACCTGCAGAAGGATTTGGGTAGAGAGATGAACTTTCATAAACATAATCATCCGATAGCTCAATGGCTCTGAATCTCCACTCTACTACACAACGTGTAATCCCATTCATATCGAACCCTTCAGTGTGGCTTTCAATATTAAACAAGTGCGGAGAACATAAATCTTCAATAGTAACTAAATCTCTAAAGTCACCAATACTATCACCTCTGAAACAAAATTCAAGTTCTACAGAATCTTGTGGAGCAATGACTAAAGGGAATTGACTTTGAGGTGGTGAAAAATAATATTTATTTTCTAAGTAAACACTGAATAGAATATGCTCTGACCATGATATATTGTACACCATCATAGTTCCACATATACTATTAGTTAAAACATTCGTATCTAAAACGAAAGCAGAGTCTAAGTGATATTTAACATAAAGTTGATTAGTGTCATTTCGGACATCTACTGAAAAAGTAGAGGTAAGATTCTCACATCCAAATTCATTAGTAACTAATAATCTGTACTCATCATCTTCTTTAACCACAATACTTCTATCATTAGATAGAGTATCACCACTTGAATTTACCCAAACGTAAGATCTGTATTCTTTGTCAGCGCTCAACTCTATGGAATCTCCTATGCAGAAATTATTATCTCCATTACTAAAGATTGATGGATTAGGTAGTTCAGCGAAATCTATATTTATTGAATCAATAGTACTACAACCATTTTCATTATTGTACATCAAATAATATGTACCTGGCTCGGTAACTATTATAGAATCTTTTACTTCCCCAGTACTCCATTCTAAGTCTATGTCACTTCTTCCAGAAATTAGTATAACAGTATCACCAACACAGTAACTACTTCTATCATCTACCTGTATAACTGGCTCGATTACTTCCAAGTAGTTAACATAATATTCATAGTAATACCTTACTGAACAACTATCATCATAGGCCATAATTCTAAAAGTATCAACTTCACTTATTGATTTCGATTTTGTTCTATCACCAGTATTCCATTCATAATAGTTGTAATCACGAGTAGAGTCAACTTCGAGTATGAACTCTCTATCACCACAAACATCAATACTATCAATATTAACAAGCACATCACCTGTAGGAACTATTGCTGATTTGTATACATTGTCACCAACTACCCAAGCTGTCGTATCATCAATAAAGTATATGTCATCTAAGCTGCCTTCTACCCCACAGTTGACTAGCTCCCAACTATTACCAGCATCTTCCGTTTTGTAAATAGCTCTATATAAACCACAAGCCCAACCCACTGAGTCACTAAGTGTGAAAGAACCATACATCGGATTATTACCTGGTACTTTGAATATATTTAGTGTATTACCTCTATCAGAAGTGAAAATAATTTCTCCTAAATTACCTGTACCTCCTTGGCATCCTTTGTGAATTGGTATGGTAAATGAGTTGTTAAAAAATGATAATTCTTCAGCCCAGTCTATATCACCTGTTGTAAATTCTACATCCCAAGTAAATCCAAAGTCAGTGGTTCTCCAAACATATCCAGAAGATATCGCTTGTCCTATACCGGTTTCATCATCAACCCAAATATCAGATAGTTTTGTACCTGTGTCAACTGAATCTAAATATTTAGTCCAATTTTGTCCGCCATCTGTTGTTTTATATATATGTATGGAACCGCAACCTTCATTACCAGCAATTACACCATTGTTCTCATCATAAAAATAAGTTCCCCAAAAATCTATTGTAATTGGAACATCAGGAGTAATATTCGACCAACTATTTCCACCATCAGTAGATTTGAATATACCTGCAAACATACCAAGACGAATCAATACATGACCAGAAGTGTAACCAATATCTTTTGTTGGGAAATGAATGCTTTCTAATTGATTCTGATTTCCATCCACTTTTACTGTTTTCCAAGTTTCACCACCATCAGTGGTAAGTGAAACTTGGCTATCAAAACCACAAATCCATCCATAATTTGGGTCTTCTGGTAGAAAAAATACATCCAGATATGATCTTTGTGATATTCTATCTGGTATATCAACCTTCTCCCATTTATTTATTGTTTGGGAATAAATTGAAATGGATGAAAGTATAATAATTAATATTAAAGCTATTGAATTTCTTTTTTTCATATATTTAATAACAAATGAAGTGCATATTTAGTTCCGCATGATAGTAAAAGAATTTATTGTAATCAAAAACTAAGCTTGTGGAAAACTTTCATGTTGAAAACTACTTCCCCCTAATTATCAACAAACTTAGGAGAATTTTGAAATATTTTAGGTTCAGAGTTTGCCAATGTAAACTATTGTTAATTAAGATACATACAGAGAAGTTCTAATTATTTATGATAAATTGAAATTATAATTGGCTTAACTCATTGATATTTTTAGCTTTTGAAAAATGCAAATATTTAAGAAAAAAAAATGAAAATAAATCACTTGTGTTTTACACCAAAAATCACAAATTTAGGATTATAGTCATAATTGAAATCTGAGTATTTTAATTCCACAATATTCAGAAATCGAAGCAGAAAATATAGCAAAATAATTTTATTAAATCAAATAAAAGTTAAACAGGTGTACACGTGGTAAATCATAAAGACAAATTTGCATTATTCCCCGAAAAGGATTCAACGAAGAACAAAGCTAAGAGTAGAAAATCTCCTCTGAAAAGAGATGAGAAAGCAAAGTTGAAATGGGATGAATGTGTTGAGATAATAAAAGACAACATAAACGAACAAGCTTTCAATTCGTGGTTTAAACCAATAGTTCCCTTAAGAATAGAAGGTGATAGTCTGATTGTTCAAGTACCTAGCCAGTTTCTTTATGAATGGATCGAAGAACATTATTATGATCTATTGAGAAATTCACTGACACGGGTCCTTGGCTCAAAAGTAAAACTACAATACGAAGTAGTTATAAAGAAAAATGATGATGACTCACTAGAAAGTAGAACTATCAGAGTTCCAGCATTTAGAAATAGTAATGGCTCACAAGGGGCAATTAATTTTGCTGAACAAAATAACAATGAGAAAGAATTCCTGACGGGTTTAAACCCAAGGTATCATTTTGATAATTTTGTTGTTGGAGACAGCAATCAACTAGCTCATTCAGCGGCAGAAGCTATAGCTAAAAAGCCAGGTGGAACTAGTTTCAACCCATTGTTTATATATGGTAAAACAGGTTTAGGTAAAACACACTTAACTCAGGCGATTGGAAATGAAATTATCAAGAATAATCCAAGCAAGAAAGTAAGATATACTTCAAGTGATAAGTTTACTATGGAGTTCATAAGCTCTATTCAAAACAGAACTGTCAATGATTTTGTTGAATTCTACCGTGGGGTAGATGTATTAATTGTCGATGATATTCAATTCTTTAGTAGTAAGGAAAAAACACAAGATAATTTCTTCCATACGTTCAATGCACTTCACCAGAGCGGTAAGCAAATTATTTTAGCATCTGATAAACCACCAAAAGATTTAGCAGGGGTTGATGAAAGATTAATCTCTCGTTTTCAGTGGGGGCTAACAGTAGATGTTCAGAAACCGGATTTGGAAACAAGAATTGCTATACTTAGAGAAAAATCACTAAACGAAGGCGTGGAGCTTCCTGACGATGTATTAGAGTACATTGCAGAAAATGTGACTTCAAGCGTAAGAGAATTAGAAGGTAGCTTGATAGGACTAATTGCTAAAGTTACACTTGATAAAAAAGATATCAGTGTTGACCTAGCAAAAGAAGTTGTAGTTGGTGTTGCTAAGTTGGAAAACCGTGAAATCACAATGGATGATATCAAGAAGTCAGTTTCTAATTTCTATAATATTCCAATTGATGTGATTGAGTCAAAATCAAGAAAACACGAAATAGCTCTTTCTAGACAAATGTGTATGCAGATTTCTAAAAAGTTGACAAATTTGTCACTAAAAAGTATAGGAGCGCATTTCGGAGGTCGTGATCACTCTACTGTGTTGCATTCTTGCAGAGCAATTGATAATTATCTGGAAACGGATAAACACGTAAAAGCCGAATATGAAAAAATAATGAGCCAACTTAAAAAATGATTAAGTAGCGGCTAATAAAAAGAATAATACCTAACATAAACCCCTTGCAATTTGCAAGGGGTTTGTTGTATTGAAACAATTTTCTTAGATATTAGTTATATTATTAAAGACTTTAAAAAAATATTTAGCAAATTGAATAAAATTTCTTAAATTTCTTGTAGCATAATGAGGAAAAATATGAATTTCAATTTAAGATATAATAAAGTATCTATATCAACTGTAACTATTCTTCTATTCAGCTTTTTTGTTTTAAGCTCTGTTAGAATATCCTATTCATCTTCTAATAGTAATACTTCCAACAAAGAGGTATTTGAGCCATTAAAAGAAAAATTAATCGCTGAAGGTGTCGACTCTTCTTTTGTAGAGAATTTAATAAATGATACAAATGTTAAGTTTAACGAAAAATTTGTAAAGATAAATGTAGTTGGTACCGGTAAGGCTCCTGATTATAGCAGTCATTATAACTCAAGGGCTGCTCGTAAATCTAAGCAATTCTTGTCTGAAAACTTAGAACAATTGGAAGCTGCAGAGAAGGAATATGGAGTTCCTAAGGAAGTAATTACATCTATACTATATGTAGAAACAAGACATGGTGGCTACTTAGGTTACAATAATATTGTGAGTGTGTTTCTTTCTACTGCATTAGCAAATCAAGAAAAGTACTATGAATTAAACTCAAAAATGTTGAAAGAAACATACAGTGATGACTCTGAAGAGTTAGAAAAATATTTAAGTAAATTGAAGAAACGTTCCGAATATAAATCTGACTGGGCTATGGAGCAAATAGTTGCTCTAGAGGAATTGGATAAAAATTCTCCAATACCTATAACTGAGATTGAAGGATCTTGGGCAGGTGCATTTGGTATGTCTCAATTTCTTCCCTCTAGTTATAACTCATGGGCAGTAGATGGCAATGGTGATGGTTTAATTAATTTGTTTGACAAAGATGATGCCATTTTCAGTGTTGCTAATTATTTGAATGAAAATGGTTGGGGTAAAACTTTGAAAAAACAGAGAAAAGCTGTTTGGCATTATAATCATAGTACCGCTTATGTTAATGCAGTTCTGAAATTAAGTGAGTTGATAAACTCATAATCATGTATATATCTACACCTAAAACTTACCAAAGAAATAGAAACAATGCCAAATAGTAAATCTGTATTTGACTATGATAAATATAAAGTCAGTAAAAAAGATAAAATTGAGCTTTACAAAAGAATTTTATTACCAAGGATGATTGAAGAGAAGATGATTCTTCTTCTTCGTCAGAACAAAATATCAAAGTGGTTTTCGGGAATAGGCCAAGAAGCTATATCTTGTGGTGCAACTTATGCTATGAAGGGTGATGAGTTTATCTTACCTATGCATAGAAACCTTGGTGTCTTTACTGGAAGAAATTTACCATTATCAAAACTTTTTGCCCAATTCCAAGGTAAAGCCAGTGGCTACACAAAGGGAAGAGACAGATCTTTTCATTTTGGTAGCATTGAGGATAAAATAATTGGGATGATATCTCACCTGGGTCCTCAGCTAAGTGTTGCAAACGGTATAGCTTTAGCCAAACAATTAAAAAAAGAAAAAAAATCTACTTTAGTATTTACTGGAGATGGTGGATCGAGCGAAGGTGAATTTCATGAAGCTCTCAATTTAGCTGCCGTATGGGATTTACCAGTTATCTTTCTTATAGAAAATAATGGTTATGGACTTTCTACTCCAAGTAGCGAACAGTTTGCTATAGACGACTTTGTGAGTAAGGGTGTAGGTTATGGAATTGAAGCTGAAAAAATAGATGGTAATAATATACTAGAAGTATATGATACAATGAAGCGTATTAGTAATAATATGCGAAAGGATCCGAAACCATTTATATTAGAGTGTAAAACATTCAGAATGAGGGGACACGAGGAATCTTCTGGTACTAAATATATACCAGATAAGCTATTCGATGAGTGGGGTAAGAAAGATCCAGTAGTTAATTACGAGGGTTATTTAATTGAGAAAAAATTGCTTTCTCAAAATGAAATTGAAGCAATCAAAGAAGATTATAAATCTAATATAGAAGAAGCAATTGACAAAGCATTCGGAGAGGCTGATATAATAGCCAATGAGGAAGAAGAGATAAATGATGTTTACTATGCTCAAGATTATAATCCAATAACTATCAAAACTGAAAATCAGTCTGAGAAACGTTTTATTGAGGCAATATCGGACTCACTTTATCAAGCAATGGAACGAGACGAAAGAGTACTATTAATGGGGCAGGACATAGCTGAATACGGTGGTGTATTTAAAGTAACAAAAGGATTCTTAGAAAAGTTTGGTAGTGATAGAGTTAGAAATACTCCTATTATAGAATCAGGTGTACTTGGTGCAGCACTTGGCTTATCAGTTGAGGGATATAAACCAATAGTTGAAATGCAATTTTCTGATTTTGTTACTTGTGGCTTTAACCAAATAGTAAATAATTTTGCTAAGCTCCATTACCGTTGGGGGCAAAAAGCAGATGTTCTAGTAAGAATGCCAACCGGTGCAGGTGTGGGTGCAGGTCCGTTTCATTCCCAATCTACGGAAGGTTGGTTCTTACAAACACCAGGTTTGAAAATAGTTTATCCATCGTCACCTTCTGATGCAAAAGGACTTTTGACTTCATCGATTGAAGAACCAAACCCAGTTCTTTTCTTTGAGCATAAAGCACTATATCGAAAGATAAGACAAGACATTTATGATGATGAATATAGTATAGAGCTTGGAAAAGGGAAAGTAGTCAGTTCAGGAAATGAATTATCAATAATAACATATGGCTATGGTGTTCATTGGGCTCTTGAAGCAAAAGAAAAATCAGGTTACGACATTGAAATAATTGATTTAAGAACTCTTATTCCTTACGATAAAAAAATAATTGAACAGACAATATCTAAAACAAATAAGGTATTGTTACTACAAGAAGACACTATAACTGGTGGAATAATGGCAGAATTAGCTGCTTACATTTCAGAAGAACTATTCCATGAACTAGATGCACCAGTGGTTAGAGTTGCTTCACTTGACACACCTGTACCTTTTACCGACAGCTTAGAATCACAATTTTTGCCAAATAGCAGACTTATGCATAAGATAGAGCAATTGATTAAGTATTGATACTTGACATTGTTAGTATAATATTCTTATTTTTGCATCTCTTAATTATAAAAACGATAGAACTTTAGGTGTTTAGTATGTATATAGATTTAATGAATCCCAAGAAACAAGCTGAAAAAAATAGTGCTAATCCAAGAGCTAAGAAAGTTCATATAGAAACTTATGGTTGTCAGATGAACATAGCCGACTCTGAACTTGTGGCATCTATTTTAGCTGATGATGGTTTTGCATTAACTGATACTACTGATAATGCCGATGTGATTTTATTAAATACTTGTTCTATTCGTGACAATGCTGAACAAAAGATATTTCACAGATTGTCTCACCTTCGTCACTATAAAAAGAAGAAATCAAAGTTAGTAGTTGGAATCCTTGGCTGTATGGCCGAAAGATTAAAATCAAAACTAATTGGTGAAAGAGACCTAGTTAGTATAGTGGTTGGGCCGGATGAGTACAGATCATTACCATCACTTGTGAATCAAGCATTCAAAGGTGAACAAGGTGTAGCAGTAGAATTAAGTAAAGTAGAAACTTATGAGGACATAACCCCATTAAGAACTGAGGGAGTTAGTGCATGGTTATCAATTATGCGTGGATGTAATAACTTCTGTGCTTTTTGCGTAGTCCCTTATACAAGAGGAAGAGAACGTTCTAGTAGCTACCGTTCTATTTTAGAGCAAAGTATTGGTCTATATGAAAATGGAGTTAGAGAAGTCACCTTATTGGGACAAAATGTAAATAGCTATAATGACACGGAATCGGGCATTAAGTTCCCACAATTGCTTGAAGGAATAGCAAAAGAGCTACCAGATTTAAGAATTAGATATTCTACTAGTCACCCTCATGATATGAGTGATGAGCTTATTTATGCTCACCAAAATTATGATAATATTTGTAATTTTATTCACTTGCCGATACAGTCAGGTAGCAGTAAAATATTAAAGAAAATGCGAAGAGACTACACAGCAGAAAAGTATTTAGAAAGAATAGATATGATTAGAAATACTATTCCTAATGTTGCTCTTTCAACTGATATTATAGCAGGCTACTGTACTGAAACGGAAGAGGACCATCAAATGACTATGGACTTGATGAAAGAAGTTCGATATGATGGTGCATTCATGTTCAAATACTCGGAAAGAGGAAATACATTAGCTCAGAAAAAATATCCTGATGATGTACCAGAAGAAGTAAAACAAAGAAGATTGGAAGAGATTATTTTCCAACAGCGTGCAATAGCAGGTGAAATAAATGCTACAGAAGTTGGTAAAACACATGAAGTGTTAGTAGAAGGCCCAAGCAAGAAAAAGGAAGAGCTTTGGCAAGGTAGAACTGACACAAATAAAATGTGTATTTTTCCTTACAACGGTGAGAAAGAGGGTGATAAATTAAATGTTAAAGTTGTAGATTCTAATTCAGCAACTCTATTTGTTGAGGTAGAAGCTTAATTTATTCTACTTCAATACCGTTACCTAAATAGAAAAAACTTCCAGACCTATTGTTAATCTTAATGATAGGTCTTAAAATATAATCATCACCCGAATTAAAACTATAAAATGCAGATACAATCCCTGATTTAGGTTCGTCGAAAAATATTGATTCTTCTATTTTTAATGCACCACTGGCGTTTAATATCTGATAACCCCAAATAGATTTATCATCAATTAATTCAAGATTAAGGTTATTATAATCGCTGTCAGAGATATTAATATTACTAATGGCATTTTCATTTATGAGTTTTAAGGTCGGATCCCCAGCCAAGAATGTGTAAACTCCACTTCTGTAAGCAGAAAATGGGTAATCATATTCCAGTCTATTATTTTGAGTACTTGTTAAAGCTTCACCAAATGTCCTACCTAATCCCAGTTTAAAATATGTCCAATGAGGGAATGATGCCCATATTGAAGTAAGTCCAAACCCTTCACTTGCTATAATTGAACGGTGTAAATTATTTTCTGAGTCCCAATCGACATTGTAAGATCCAAATATCATGCTATGAGTTGCTAAATACTCTTTAAAAGCAAGTTCATTATAATAAACTGCAAGGTATATATTGTTAAAATCTCCAGGGGCACCAGCATATAACATGTCGTATCGATTTTGATAAAGCTCATCTCTAACTGGCATTTCAAATATGTTTTCTTTCCCATAAATAGCTGACATATTATTCCATCCATCGGCTGCATAACCTCTACTATACTCGGCAAACCCGTCATATAATATAGCTTTGTAAACAGGAACAGTTGCACCAGATTTATAAGCAATTACTTTTTCCAAATATCGATTCAAAAGCCCAGATTCACTCTCTCCAAATTCAGGTAGATTGTAAAAGTCAACTCTGCCAACTGCTAATTCAACTTTACCAGGAATAAATGACTGATCCCATTTCCCATCATTGATAATATTATGTTGCCTAGGGAATGAGGATTTTTCATTAATTTCAACGCTGTCAGTCCAATCATTATAGTCTAAATCTGCATAATAGCTATCTGTTGGATATGCCCCTTTGTGTGGTCTTGGGTCTTTGTCACCATGTCCATCGGGAGCTACATTACCACTATAGGGAACTGCAACCCTACCAAGAATAAGTATTGCTTTTAGGTTAGATGAATTTTCATAAACCTGATTTATTAGAAGCTTATTGTTGATTACCGCTTTTGGGTTAAATGTTTCTACCCGATCAACCTTTTTAATTATTGAATTCCAACCTTCCTTTCGAACAGTTTGGGTATATAATTCTAAATTACTTTCAATTGCAGTGTAATGCGAGTTGTCAACTAATATTAAAAGTGTTTTTGTCTTTTCTTCGACTAAGTTGCAATCTATACAGTGTTCTTTATAGGATTTTGTAGAGTTGTTTTTATCATCATATCTGAATCTTTTTCTTACTTCATACTCTTGGTATTGATTTACTTCAACATCATTATAGCTAGTTGCTGCTCCAGTTAGTTCTGAAATTATCTCGAACTCATCATTCGCATTAGTTCTCTTACTAATCTCATATTTGAAAGCCGTTGAATCATTTTGCCAGCTAATCTCTATATATCTAGAATTATTTACCTCTTTTAATTCTGTCTCAATCATTATAGAATTTTGCTTAGCATCCTGAGAAAAAACTAAGCAAGTGAATAGAGAAAATAATATTGATAATCGTAACATTTATTAAATTTCTTATTAAATTATAAATTAATTTAAATAAAAAGACAATTAAATACCTATTTAGTCACAGATTAATTAAAACTACTTCTATTTGATTAACATGAAAACAAAATCTGATTGTACAACCAATGGAATAAGAGTAACTGTAGACCCAGAATATATTCCTGGCGAGCTAGTTGATTCACAAGGGAAATACCTTTTTTCCTATCGTGTAAAAATTGAAAATATCGGCAATGACACTGTGCAGTTAATTTCGAGACATTGGATAATAATTAACTCCGATGCCGAGACAAACGAAGTAAAAGGCGAAGGAGTAATAGGTAGAAAACCAAGATTGAAGCCCGGCGAAGAGTTCAAATATACAAGCTATTGTCCACTGGATACACCTTGGGGTACGATGGAGGGCGAATACTTTATGGCTTCTGAATCAGGAGATGATTTTTTAGCAAAGGTTGAAAGGTTTTATTTGGTTTCACCGGAAGCAATAAAAGAAGAGAGATAATGATAAGCAAATTAGGAAAATTGATTTTAGGCTTTATCCGTGAACTCGGTCAGATTACTATACTTATGATTAACATAATTAAGTATCTACCAAGAATGATAAAGGATAGAACTCTTTTACTTCAACAAATGAGTATAGTTGGCTCGGACTCATTGCCGTTGGTAGTGCTTATTGGCTCGTTTACTGGTGCTATTGCAGCATTGCAAGCTACAAACTTGTTTGATAAGTTCAACTTGATTGGAATAGCAACTCCATTTCTCGGTTCATCTATTGCTACTGTGGTTTTCACAGAGCTTACACCCGTTCTAACAGCAATTGTAATTGCTGGCCGTGTTGGTGGGGCAATGGCTGCACAGCTTGGCACAATGAAGGTGACGGAACAAATAGATGCTCTGGAGATGATGGCAATAGATAAAAACAGATATTTGGCAATGCCGAGAGTAATGGCAGCTCTAATTATGATGCCTATTCTTGCAGTATTTTCCAATGTAGTGGCTATCATGGGTGGGTTTATACTTACTGCTGCTAAGTTTGATTTTTCTGCATTCACTTTTTTTGATTCTATACGAGTTTATTTCATTGCATACGATGTATTTATTGGCTTATTTAAGTCGTTAGTGTTTGGTGGAGTTACTGCTCTGATAGGTGTCCACGTTGGTTTTACAACTACTGGTGGTGCCGAGGGAGTGGGTAAAAGTACAGTGCGCGCCTTCACTATGTCGGCTGCAATTATTTTAATTTTAGATGCACTATTTGGTTATTTATTATGATTGACTGGGACAAATATCCTACACCAGAGAGAATAAGACATCACTTGTCTGCTAATAACTACTTTCCTAAAAAAGATTTAAAAATTGAACCTGAAAACTATCCTCCACTTTATGAAAATATTGACTGGAGCGAGCATTTTGCCGATGGCAAACCACCTAAGCTTTTAGATATTGGCTGCGGTTTCGGTTGGTTTTCGTCTGACTATTCTACTCTAATTGATGACAATTTATTAGGAATAGAAGTAAGAAGCAAAGCGGTGAGCTATGCACTAGATGTAAAGAAAGCTGAGGGTTTAGACAACTGTTCATTCCTTTGGTACAGCGTAGTAAATGGGCTGCAATTCATTGAAGAAAGCTCAATCAATAAAGTATTCTACTTTTTCCCCGATCCTTGGTTCAAAAAAAAACACCACAAGCGTAGAGCATTCGATTTAAACTTCCTGAAGTTCTGCTATCGAGTGTTAGAAAATGGGGGTGAGCTACGACTCCAAACTGATATATTAGAAGTACACAAATATCACTTAGAAAACTTAGAGGAATTTGGTAAGTTTGATTACAAAGTGATAGAAGATGACAGCAAGTGGGATTTACCCACTACGAACAAAGAGAAAGATTGTATAAAAAACGGTTACGAATACTACAGGATAATAGCTACGAAGAATGTTTAATGACTCTGAAAAATATCTGGAAGTCCTTCTAAAAGACTTAAGTACACAATTCATAGAGCGAATGATTGTTACTGTAGTTCTGATATTGTGTTTGTGGTTAATTAAGAAATTCACTCTCAAATTGGTAAGAAAGAAGTCAGAAAATGAACGTACCGTTTATCTTTGGACTAAATATAGTTACTATATTTTCTTTTTCATTTCTTTAATTATTATAATCGATCTGTGGTTCGAAGGTTTTACAAAGGTGTTAACCTTGTTTGGTCTTTTGGCGGCTGGTATTGCGTTTGCATTAAAAGAACCAGTAGTTAATCTATTTGGTTGGATTTATATATTCTGGCGGGGACCAATTAAAGTTGGTGACAGAATAGAAATAGATGGTTAAATTGGGGATGTGATTGAAATCACACCATTTCACTTTGATTTGCTTGAACTTAGAAACTGGGTCGATAGAGATTTGTACACAGGCAGATTGGTGTCTATACCAAATGGGAAAGTCTTTAACTATTCAAACTCTAATTCAAGTTCTGGCTATAAGTCAATTTGGAATGAACTGAAAGTCAGAGTTACCTTCGAAAGTGATTGGAAAGAAGCAAAAGAGATTTTATTGAGTCTGCAAAGAATAATAGTAACTACCAAGACACACAAGCCACTTATGATGCTTACAAAACACTCAGAGCATGCATGATACACAATGTGGAATTCGAGCCAGTTGTGTTCACTAAGATTGTAGAAAATGGAGTAGAACTAAGGGCAAGATACTTTTGTAGTATCTATAATAGAACTATTAGTGAGGCAAGAATTTATGAAGAGGTTCTTGAGAAATATAATGCGTCTGACAACATCAAGTTTGCTTACTAAACTACTCGTTTTTATAGAGAAGATGGTGGGGAGAGAAAAAATAGAGAATGATGGGTAATGAATACGTAAAAATGAATAATAAAAATACATATAATAAATATCAAGATTTTAAGAGTTAGGAAAGGAATTTAAAAAGAGGTAAGTATTGTAGAAGAAATAGAAATAGCAACAAAATTTATTTTTTATGATTTGAAACCAACTTTGCTAGAAGAGTTGACCAATCAATTTACGAGTTATGACTTTGATATCGCTGAGCAACCTAGTAGCTCCAATAAAATATTAACCCTAAATAAGTTAGAAAATGGTTTCAACTCTAAGGAAATATTAAAAGTAATAGATGAATATAATTTGGACCCTAATAAGTACGGAATATTATTTAATGTTACTACAAATTATTCTCCACTGTATTTGGAATTGCCATCGAGAGTTAAAGAAATTTATAAAGAGACTGGTGGAACAATGAGAGTATCATTTATTTTGGACTACTACTAGAAGATTATGGAAAGTTACAATTATAGAATTAAGAGAGAGAACGGAAGTTATGATTCTTTTGACTTCTATGTAATGTTAT
>JBDQHL010000021.1:0-22936 GCA_040264895.1 Bacteroidota bacterium | reverse complement strand
TTATATGCCAAAGGAAATTAAGGTTGAAATTAGTGATTCCCATTTCTTTTTTATTCAGAGGTGTTAAATAAGTATTTTTCAGGAAGGATTGTTTATAAATCAAATTATGGCTATATAATGTCCTTAACAAATGGGGTTTTGAAATGAGGATTCTTGCCTTTTTCATATTATTGTTTACTTCAATTTATTCTTTATGCACAAAAGACTTTACTCATTATCATGACTTAAGAAAAGAAATTGCAAGTAGCTTAACATTAAACTATTTCCATTTAAGCATTAGTTGTGATGATTCAGAAGATAATAATTTAGCTATTTTAGACCCTACTTGTCTATACAACCTAGAATTAAAAAAATCAATGATAAACTAAGTATAAGTAATATTGAATATGAATTATTAACTTATAAATTTAACTTTACGTTTAGCTGCTCCAGTAATAATTGGACAGATACATTAAACCATGATTTGTTTTCTGATACATTAGAAACATATAAAAGGTCTTTGGAGTACTATTCAGCAGTTAATAAACTACATTTAAACGGTTTAATAGGGTATGATTCGGTAGGTAATAGGTTAAGAAGTATAAGTGGCACTTCTATGGTCTCAAATATAGAATTGCAATTAAAGAAAGATTTAGATTCTGTATCAATACTACGATTAATTAATTTAAAATACTACAATTATACCAATCCATTAACAGATGAAAAAATGGAATGCACACCCCCCGAAGCTCTTTTTATGCACTTATACTACTTAGCTATTGTAAAGGACAATACGGCAGCTGCAAAGCTCTTACTCGACAAAATAGACACTTATAGTAAAGATAATGAACAAGATGAAGACTTCGACTCTATGAGTTATGAAGAGCTTGTAGAACGTCAAAGACAACTAAATGAATTAAGGTCTATAGAAGACTTGAAAGAGGAAATAATAGAGCTACAAGAGATAATTGAAATGAAGGAAGGGGGGGAGCTTAGAAAACCATAAGACCAGTAAATACTGGTAAATACTGTATATTTCGCACACAAATCAACTATATGAGTAGTTATTGCAGCAATGTAGAACTACTCTTTTTATCTAATTAAACCCCCGTAAAAGTCTTTATATAAACTATTATTTATTTTTTTAACCTAACTTATTTTCTATATTTGTTTTGGACTCATTTAAGAACAAAGCAACAACCTATGAAATCAATATTTACTCTTTCAATAATTCTAACCTTATTATTAATATCTTGTAGCAGTCCGACAGATACTAAAGATAAGAATACACCCAGCGAAACAATAAAAGTTGCAACTTGGAATATTCAAATATTTGGACAATCTAAACTTTCAGATACAACTACTATGAGTGTAATTAAACAAGTTTGTTCTGAATTTGATTTGATAGCTATTCAGGAAATTAGAAGTAAAGAACAAGATGTTATTCCAACCTTAATTGATAGTTTAGGCAACGGTTGGAGCTATGTAATTAGTAGAAGGTTAGGCAGAACCCAAAGCAAAGAACAATATGCCTTTGTGTATAATGAAAATGTATTTTTAATAGATACATTCCAGACCACCGACCCATTAGACCAAATACATAGAGAACCATTCGGAGCTACTTTTGAGATTAGCAATAAGGAATATACATTCTTAAACGTACACACCGACCCAGATGAAGAAGAAATTGAAAGTTATTATTTAGATACTTTGGCAAGGTTGCATAATGCTATTTTGTGTGGTGATTTCAATAGACACCCTGAAAGATATTCAAATGATTATTTCTTTGAAGAATACAACTACTCATTAGAAGTAAATGAGTTTACTAATATAGCTGAATCCCAAAGCTATGATAATTTTCTATTTATTAAACCGATGTATTACAAAGGAACTATTTATAATTTTAGAGATAGTTTAACCTTATCTGAATCAGTTACAAAAGATGTTTCAGACCATTATCCTGTATATATTCAGATTAAATAGCATAAAAGATACACCAATCACTAAATTATTCTACACCAAATAAAGTTTTTTATAATAATAACTGTCAACCTATACTAGCGTAAGACAATATCAAGGAGGAGTTAGAATATGGAAGTCCTCCCTGATAAGGGAGGATTTAGGATGGTTCTTTCCACTTCTATTTAAAATTATACAAATGACTCAACTAATAAATATATCGATTTCATAATTCCTACCAATATCTCAAAAGAAATCCGTATATTAAAATATGAAATCAATAATAATAAGTTTAATATTAATACTATTTGCCACAAATCTTTACTCTGCAAATCAAGTTCTAACTGCGGATATAGATGAAGGCATTGGCAGCTTTACCTCTGAATATATATCTACTTTGGTAGATGAAGCAGAGGAAGGTGAATACGAAGCGCTTATCATAACCTTAGATACCCCAGGTGGTTTGCTCGATGCAACCAGGGACATAGTAAGTACAATATTGGAGTCCGAAGTTCCTGTTATAGTCTATGTTGCTCCTGGTGGGGCAAGGGCTGGCTCAGCGGGAGTTTTTATCACTCTTTCGGCCAATGTAGCTGCTATGGCTCCGGGAACAAATATCGGTGCCGCACACCCAGTTGGAATGGGTGGTGAATCTGGCGATAGTGCTGAGGTGATGACCCAGAAGGTGTCTAACGATGCTGCCGCTCTGATTAGATCAATAGCTAAGAAAAGAAATAAAAATATTGATATGGCTGAGCTGACTGTAAGAAATTCAAGTTCCTATTCGGAAACGGAAGCATTGGATAGCAACTTGATAGATTTTATTGCTAAGAACAAAAAAGAACTATTGAAATTAGTGCACGGTAAAGTAGTCAGTACGGCAAGCGGAGATATTAAACTAGATACAAAGAATGCTGAATTAGTAGAGCGTGAGAAGAACTGGAAGGAAGGACTACTCAGTTTCCTTTCTGATCCAAATATAGCTTATATATTTATACTATTAGCTATGTATGGTATATTGATTGAGTTCTATAATCCAGGGTCAATTTTTCCAGGTGTTATCGGAATAATTTCGGCAATTATAGCTGGGTTTTCTCTACAAATGCTACCTGTAAATTACGCTGGTTTAGCACTTATGGTCGTCTCAATCGTATTGTTTATTATGGAAGTCAAGATAGTATCCTTTGGGTTATTATCATTGGGAGGTGTAGTTACATTCCTGCTCGGCTCCATTATGCTAATTGATTCACCCGGAGACTTTATGAGTATTGGCTTAGGAATTATTATACCATCAACAGCTGTTACAGCTGCCCTGTTTATTGGTGTGGTCTATTTGGCAGTTAAATCACAGAGAAAGAAAGTTTCATCTGGTGTAAGCACCTTGGTAGGCAAAGAAGTAGTAGTCTTTAGTGATATAAAACCCCCTCAGTTAGGTAAAGTGAAGGTAACTGGGGAAATATGGAAAGCAAAAGCTATTGAACAGATGAATAAAGGTGAGTTTGCCAATATTACAGCTGTTGATGGGTTAACACTAACAGTAAAGAAAATAGAAAAGAGTTAATTTAAATTAAGGAGTTAAATATGGCAATACCATTTATTGTATTGATAGTTTTTGGAGCGTTTTTATTCTTCTCGATGATAAAAATCTTGAACGAGTATGAGCGTGGTGTGATTTTCAGATTAGGGAAATTGCAGGGCGTAAAAGGGCCTGGACTAATAATATTAGTGCCTTTTATCGATAAGATTATGAAGATAAGCTTGAGGACTGTAGTTCTCGATGTAGAATCTCAGGATATAATCACTAGAGATAATGTGTCGCTGAAAGTAAACGCAGTGCTTTATTTCAAGGTAGTACACCCAGATAAAGCTGTGATTGAAGTAGAGAATTATCTATATGCTACTAACCAACTAGCACAGACTACTCTGAGAAGTATAATTGGTCAATCGGAGTTAGATGAGGTATTAGCTGAAAGGGATAAGATTAACGAAAAGCTACAAACTATAATCGACGAAGAGACTGAGTCTTGGGGTATCAAAGTAACTGCTGTAGAAGTAAAACAAGTTGACTTGCCGCCAGAAATGCAACGTGCTATGGCAAGACAAGCAGAAGCAGAGAGAGACAGAAGAGCGAAAGTGATTAACGCAGAAGGTGAGTTCCAAGCGGCTCAGAAGCTAACGGATGCTGCTATCCAAATGGAAAAACACCCAACAGCACTCCAACTGAGATACTTACAAACGCTAGCTGACATTGCTACTGAAAACAATTCGACTACTATATTCCCAATCCCAATTGACTTGTTCAAACCATTTGTGAATGGTGGCAATGCCAATGGTGGTAATATGGGCGATTTGGAAGGAACTATCAGGAAGTTCATCGAATCGCAAAGTAAGTCGTAGAAACTAACTAATATTAGATTTATTTACTAAACTCCTGCAGCTATTTTAGTTGAGGGAGTTTTTTTAGTTAAAGTATCAAATGATAGTATCAGTAAGACACATAAGAATAAAAAAAGGAGATTATTAACTAATCTCCTTTTTAATATTTAATCTATTCTAAAAGTTCCCCTAAGCTTTAATCCACTTAACCAAATCAGAGAACTTCGGTTTTTTACCAGTCATTAATATACCAATTCTGTATATCTTAGCTGACACCCATACGGCAACAAAGAAGAAGCCGATAAGTGCAGCTGCCGAGGCAATTACTTCTATTATTGGTACATTCGTAGCGGCTATTCTTACTATCATTATAAGTGGTGATGTAAGAGGCACTATTGATAACACAACTGCCAGAGTGCTGTCTGGGTTGTTCATTATCTGTGGTGTAATCATAATTGCTAAGATTATTGGCAGTGTTACAGGAAGCTGCAATTGTGCTGCATCTTGCTCATTGTCAACTGCTGCACCAACGCCTGCAAAGAGAGTTGCGTAGGTGAAGTAACCCATAATGAAATAGAAAAGGAAACCAAGAAAAAGCGTAAAATCAACTCCTGGGATTGATAAACCTTGAGTTTGATCCATCATATTCCCACCTTGTGCTTGTGCCATTTCTGTCATTCCTTTTACAGATTCCGGGTCACCGAAAATCAATGGTTCAAGTAGAGTTAGGAGACCAAAGCCAAGCAGTAGCCAGAATATTATTTGGGTGA
Organism: Bacteroidota bacterium; assembly: GCA_040264895.1. Taxonomy (GTDB): domain Bacteria; phylum Bacteroidota; class Ignavibacteria; order Kapaibacteriales; family UBA2268; genus PGYR01. The sequence goes on along the minus strand of JBDQHL010000021.1, from coordinate 17,852 downwards.
GCCCCACAAAGCCGATACCTATTACTTTACCCATCATTATTTCAAATGGTTTAGCAGAAGAAGCAAGCACTTCTATTATTCTGTTCGATTTTTCTTCTATCACACCACGGCTAACAAAACTACCGTATATGAAGACTAAGAAATACATAGCGAACCCAAGACCATAACCGACATAGGCCATTGCCTTGGTGTCGTCTTGTTCCGTTTCACCAGTCTCTGTTATCTTGTTTGTGTTTATGTTGACTCTTTGCTTGATTAAATCTATGACATCAGGGTCAGTGCCTATTCTTTCTAGTCGTTTAACTCTCACTATCTTATTTAGGTCAGATTCGAGTGATGATATTAGCCCGAGACCACCACCACCAGTTGTGTAAACTGAAGCTTCGCCTTTGTCTAATATATCCTCAGGTATTACTACATAGCCATCTATTGTTTCTTTTTGCAGTTCTTCTTTTAGTTCTGCTATACTCTTTTGTGTACTGTAATAAAGACTTGTATCTGCTGCAACTAATTGCTTTTCGATCACAGTGCTTTGGTCAATAATTGCTAATTTTTTACTTGTGTCACCAAATGACATTGATATATAGACGATGATTCCAAGTAGTGCGACTAATCCTAACGGACCAAGAATAGTACCAATTAAAAAGCCCTTAGTCTTTACTTTTGAGATATACTCGTGAGCAATTATGGTTTTAATTTTACTATACTTACCCATTTGCTACCTCGCTTCCTTTTACAGAATCTATGAATATTTCATTGATTGACGGCTCTACTAACTCAAATTTGTAAAGCGACAGAGTCTTATTAATCTCTTCTAAGAATTTGGTAGAATCGAATGATTCGTCAGTTATTTTTAATTCTAATCTGTGTGTGCTTTGGTTCACCACTTTGAGTTGCGGATGCGCAAGAACTGAGCTTGCATCACCTTCAAATTCGAGCAGTATAGTGTCCCTACCAAAGCTTTTCTTTATCTGCCTTACGTTTCCTTGTAATATAGTTTTGCCTTTGTTAATTAGGCACATGTCGTCACAAAGCTGTTCTACTTGGTGCATAACGTGAGTTGATAGTATTATGGTTTTACCCATCTCCTTAAGCTCTAATATTACATCCTTAAGCATTTCAGCATTTATTGGGTCAAATCCTGAGAAGGGTTCATCTAATATAAGTAACTCGGGTTCGTGGAGTAGGGTAGAGATGAACTGTACCTTTTGTGCCATACCTTTCGAAAGGTCTTGTATTTTTTTGTTAGACCAGCTAGCAGCGTCAAATTTGATTAGCCATTTTTCAGCTCTTTTCTTAGCGTCTTCTTTACTTACTCCTTTTAGTTTAGCAAAGTAAATCAACTGATCCATTACTTTTTGTTTCTTGTATAGTCCACGCTCTTCTGGTAAGTAAGCAACTCGGTTCTGAGTTTCATTACTAACTGCTTCACCGAAAACCTTTATAACACCTGAATCAGGCATATATATATTGTTTATCATTCGGATCAGAGTAGTTTTACCTGCGCCATTAGGTCCTAAAAGACCAAATATTGTACCTTTATTGACTTGGAGTGATATATCATTATTTGCTAGATAGTCACCAAACTTCTTGTGTACGTTTTCTACCAGTATTACTGGTTCGCTATTTTGATTTTGCATAGATGTGTAAGAATTCCTTTTCTTCTTCTGTTAGTGATTTAAACCCGAGCGCGTTTATTTTATCCAAAATATCGTTCAATATTTCTTCATTTTGTTCTGGATCTTCTTCCGAGAAGGTAATTAATTCTTCTTGTGGCTGTGGTTTTTGCATTTCCATAGACTTGTAAGTGTCTATGAGAGCAGGAGTAGGCTCCAAATCTCTTCTTTCTGGCATTTTGTATACTTGGAATCGATTTAAATCAAATTCCTTAGTTTCATTTTTTAAAATGAAATACCCTAAAAAACCAGTTAGGAATCCAATACCCAACATAGCAGGTGATGGACTGATTATATCACTGTTTATTCCCATAGCCCCTGTTCCCAAAAGATAGAGTGCTGACCAGCCTACTAATATAAAGATTGGGAATGCTGTTCTATTTAATCTTATTGATTTGAAAAACCTTTTATCTTTCTGTCTGTTGAATAACGCATATAGAGATAATACAAATGCTGAAAGAGCTTCAATTCCAAAAACAGGTGTTTTCGGGGAGTTAAAGTTCAACATAAAAAGTACCATTCCAATAAAGAAAACAGCGAAAGAGAATGAGAAGTCAAAAACTCCTTTGTTAAGCTGTTTCTTAATTTGTGGAGCTAAGTAATAGAGCGCTACGAAACCAATAAATGCATTTGCTATATTACCATAAATAAATGGGTAAGTAGCAAATCTCCATAGTTGCATTTTATTGGTGAGCATTTCAGCATCTACAACCATATAACTAGCAATTGCACCATTGAGAAAACTGTCAACTAGGAATATGACAGCTGAAAATATTGCTAATACTCTATATATGCTAAAATTTGTCACAATTTTTACTTCAATGAGTCAATAAGGGAATCTATTTTATTAATATCTAAATTTTCGTGAAAGTCTTCGTTGATTGCCATCATAGGTGCACCACTACAAGCTCCCATACATTCCATTTCCTCTAAAGAGAATTTACCATCTGCTGATGTCTCGTTACTTTTGAGATCTAATTTGTCTGAAATCATTTTGTATATTTTATCACCTTGATGAAGCATACATGAAACATTAGTACAAACTTGAAGGTGGTATTCTCCTCTTGGCTTTTGCGAAAACATTGTATAAAATGTAACCACACCATAGATATGAGAATATGACTGATCTAATAGCTCAGCTATGTATTCCATCATTTCTTTAGAAATGTGTCTATATTTTCTTTGAGCCATCCATAAAACTGGTATTACAGCAGCTTTCTTATCAGGGTATTTTGATATATAATTTTCAACTTCTTTAAGTTCTTCAGTCTCAAACTTGAATTCTTTTGCTTCCATGTTTCCTCTAATTTGAATTTTGTACTTACAAAAATAATATTTTTTTATAAGTTTTAAAGGTTTTTATTATTACTAAACCTATTTACAAACAATTTTAAATTTAACCAATGTTTTACAGCTATCATAACTTTATGAACCAATGATACTTTTATCTTTTTCTTGAAAACATTGTAATTATTTAGCTCTATTTTTTCTAACAAACGGAAATATATTTCATCCATTACTTGAGCAGGAAGCATTGAGTTTTTATCCTCTGACATAAGTTCTGATCGTGCTTCATAATAATATTTCTTTGCTCTATGTACCTGAAATTCCATTAATTTTATAAAGTTATTATTATATACTTCATTTATAAGGTCTTCTTCACTATAACCAAATTTCTCCATGTCTTCTTTTGGCAAGTAAATATAGCCATTGTCCTTGTCGTGTTTAACATCACGAAGTATATTTGTTAGTTGTAGTGCATAACCTAGATTGACTGCATATTGCTTTGTTGAATCGTATTTGTACCCAAATATTTCAATGCTCATTAGCCCAACAACTGATGCTACCGAGTAACAGTAGTCTTTCAATTCTGTAAAGCTTTGATAACGATTTTGGTATAAATCTCTTCTGCACCCTTTGATTAAAGTAATAAAATACTGTTTTGGTATGTTAAACTTGTCAAGTAGATCAGTCAAAGGTGCAATTAATATGTTTTTGTGTTCTTTATTATAGAGTTTCTCAATCTCTTTTTCCCACCAATTCAATCTCTTTTCTTTTCTTTCTATGACTTCTGGGCTAGTGCTTGATGTGCTATCTACTATATCATCTATATAACTACAGAAGGCATAAAGCGAGTTGATTGCAGCTTTTTCATCCTTTGGTAACAAGGAAAACGAATACAAAAAGTTAGACTTAACTTCCTCTATTGGTTTTTGCTTTTCGTATTGAGCTAAGCTCTTTTTTGTTATGCTTTCCATCATAAGGTCAAGGATTTTAATATTATACCAATGTAATCAACTTTATTCAATGCAGGTCTTTTAGATATTATTTTATCTTCTGATATTCTGCATTTCTCTAAAATACGTATTCCTGATGAAATTATTAATTTCAGTTCGAATTTTAATCGTTTGTTTTTAACAAGATAGAGTAAATTTATACCTTTTTCAAATAATTTTTCAGTTTTTGCATAAAGCTGATTCATGCATACGTTGAAATTAACAATATTATAACTAAGATTGTTACAGTCTAAATGATATTTTTCTAAATAATCTGAAGGTATAAAACAGCGCCCCTTTTCAATATCTCTACTTATATCTTGCCAAAAGTTAACTAATTGTAGTGCAGTACATATATCATCAGAGTAAGCTACAGCTTCAGCGTTATTATTATCAAATAATTTAAGAATCATTTCACCAACGGGGTTCGCAGAATAATCACAATAGTCCAACAGTTCTTCGAATGTTTCTGCATGGTGGAAGTAAATATCTTGTTTAAATGCTTTATTGAGTCTAATTAAATCTGTAGTTTCAATTTTAGTTCTAATAGTTGTGTCCACTACTGCTTTCAATATTGGTGTTTGCAATGAACTTGATGGTAATACTAAGTTATTTTCAATTTGGTTAAGCAGGCCATAGCGTTCAGATTTTTCAATTTCTAAGTTTTCGTCAGCTATATCATCACATAATCTTGAGAAGGCATAGATTGAATAAAAGTATTTCCTTAGGTGCTTAGGTATAAGTACAGAACCTACAGGAAAGTTCTCATAGTGAGAGGTAGCTAACTTTTTGCAATAAGAATATGCTTCGTCTAAATTACTAACATTTAGGTCCGAATTACTTGCAGCTAATGATTCTATTTCTTCGTAGGTATATTTCATAAAAAAAGCTCAGTTGGATTTAGGAACTGAGCTTTGAAGTTTTTATAATCTAAAAAGAGATTAATAATTAATAACTCTTGTATTGAGTATGTCTCATATCTTCGATTTCAGCATCTTTCTTAGCTTGATTTAACCATAAGAAATAAGTATTCCTTTGATTTTTTGCTTTAAGTTGCTGCATGTAAGAAGGTAAAGCATTATTTACTACTTCTTCACTTGGAGTCTCTTTACTAGTTACTTGAATTATATAAACAGCGTTATCACCCATAAATGGTTCAGATACCTTGTTGATAGGTGCATTCATAACATAATCGGTAAAGATGAAGTCTTTACCACCACCAGGGATAGCTCCGTTATTACTTATATTTTGAGCATTCTGTACTTGAAGAGATGGGTCAACCTCTGCTGCTTTTGTTATTACACCAGAACCTTTAATCTTGCTATATACTTCATTTGCTTTAGCTAATTGATACTCTAATGCTTTTTCTATTCTAACACTAGCTCTAACTTTTTCTTCTACAGCTTCAAAAGGTGCTATACCCTTTTCTGTAGCCCCAGTTACCTTTGCTACAATGTATCCATAGTTGTCAATTTCAATAGGTTCCAAAACTGTATTTAATTCAGAAATGAAAGCCTTGTCAGTTAAATACTGGCTTGTTAATGTTGGTCTTTGTTTGATAAATGGTGCTGTCTCTTGAACATTTAGTTCTAGTTTTTCAGCTAATTCATCAATATCAGCACCTTTTTCTAATTGATTTTTAAATGAAACGGCGTCTCTGATAATTTGATTTTTACTAATTCCAGACATCTTAGGAGTAATATTAATATAAGAATATTTGTATTCTTCAGATTTAATATCCTCTATTTTGATTACGTGGTAACCAAACTGAGTTTCTACTGGTCCAACAATATCACCAGGATTAGCATTGAAAGCAGCTTCTTCGAATGCTGGAACCATTTGTCCTTTTCCAAAGTAACCCAAGTCACCACCATTTTGTGCAGCTGATGGATCTTGCGAATTTTTTCTAGCCAAATCGTTAAAGTCAGCTCCGCCTTTAGCTTGATTCAATAAGTCTTTAGCTTTAGCCATTGCGGCATCTTTACCATCATCGAACTTAACAAGTATGTGGCTAGCTTTAACAACTTTGTTCTCGCCTGTTCTTACATCATCTAATCTTACGAAATAAGTACCATCAGATGCTCTGATAGGACCTTTAATTTCACCTTCGTTTATGTCAGTAAGGAATTGAGCTATTCTTGGCTCGATATCTTTAATTAATGTATAGTCAGATGTCTCACCATTGAAATCTCTTAGCTTCTCTGAAAAGACGCTGTCTTTACTAGAAGAGTCAGCAGTTATTAATAAACTACTAAGTAGATTCACTTTTTTAGAAGCACTTGCTGTGTCATTAGCAGAAGGCTTCAATCTAAAAGCTGCATATTTGATAGTTCTAGTTGCTTCTTGTCTGTATCTTTCTTTGTGTGCTTCATAGTATGCTTTAAGGTCTTCATCAGTTATGTTCAAATCATCATCTGAAACAGATGCTGTTGGAAACTTAATATATAATGCATTAGCCGTACTATTATTATCAATATAAGACTGTTTAGCATAAGTTTTAGAAACAACGCCAGTTGCAGTGTTTACTACATTAGTAAGCATTTGTTGTTTCTTTTGGTCACGCAAGTAATTTGTAATCATATTGATTTCATCACGGAACTGAGCCAATGCTTTTTGTCTTTCATTAGGATCCATATCAGGTGCAACTCTGTTGTAGTAACCTGCAGGATCAGTTAATAAGTCAACATAAGCTTGTCTTTGGAAAGTACCTGCTGAATCCATAAATCTTTGTTTCATAAAGTCTGGTGGATTAGAAAGTAATTCCTTTGCTACAACTTCTTCAGTTACATAAGCACCAGTTTTCTTAGAATATTGATCAACAATTTGACCATTTATCATAGTGTTGAACATCTGGTTTCTGACTTGTTTGTCATTAACAGGTGCATCTGGTTTTTGAGTTCTTTGGTTTTCTAACTCTTGACTTACATTTCTTTCGTAATCAACATATTTTATTTCTTCGCCATTAACAGTAGCAATCGGCATAGTTTGCGGATTGTTTGTAGCGGATGTAACTCCACCTATATCAGCATCTGCAAGTGCCATAAATAAAATAAAAACTACTGCAAAAGCCGTAAGAATCCACGGCGACAACGATCGTATTCTTTCAAAAGTACCCATTAGTATAAAACCTTAATTTATTAAATTTCTTTTTTGCAATTGAGTGCAAGTAACAAAAATAACAACGATATGGTAAATATCCAATAGTATTTGTTAGATTGTTAATATGTGTTTAGTTTAGTATATGACTAATAGCAAATAAATAAGTAATAAATAGATATGATAAAAGTAGGTAAATTTCAGATAGATGCAGTAGATACAGGTAGTCTAGCTCTAGATGGTGGAGCTATGTTCGGTGTTGTACCAAAAGCCTTATGGCAAAGAGCTTACACAAATGCAGATGATTTAAATAGAATACCTATGGCTAGTCGCCCATTACTTGTCCGTTGGGATGATAAAGTTATGTTGATTGACTCTGGTAGTGGTAATAAACTTGGCGAAAAATTAGAAAAAATATATGATATAGACCCTAAATTAACTCCAATTAATATTGGACTTTCGAAATATGGTTTGACTGCAGACGATATTACCGATTTCGTTTATACACATTTACACTTTGATCATTCTGGTGGGTCCACAATTATGGAGAATGGTGAGCCAATCCCAATTTTTACAAAAGCAAAGCATTATGTTCAGAAAGAACAATACAAATGGGCAATGAACCCAACAATGAAAGATAGAGCTTCATTTATGCCTGTGAATTGGGAACCTGTCAATGCAAATGGAATGTTAGAGTTTCTAGATGGGAAAGGGGAGATTTTTCCAGGTATAACTGTTATTCCTGTAGATGGACATACCAAAGCTATGCAAATGGTTAAGATAAGCGATGGGGGAGAAACACTTCTTTTTGGAGCAGATTTGACTCCAACAACTGCTCATATTAGCTACCCATTCATTATGGGTTATGATAATTTCCCACTTACTACACTCGCAGAAAAGAAAAAGCATTTTCCTATTGCGTATGAAGATAAGTGGATTGTCGTTTTTGAGCATGACCATGAGGTGCAGGCGGGAAGATTAGGGTCTGGTGAAAAAGGAATTTTTGTAGAAGAAAAGATTCAAATTAGTGAGTTATAGATTTATCTAAGAATTATATAAATAAAAAGCATAAAATGTTTTGCAGTTAATAAAATATCTGTTAGATTTGTAGTTCTTGTAAAATCAGGATAATAAAAATGGCAAAGAAGCAAACATTCGACGCAAAAGGAAAAGGTTCAGACCTAATTTCAGTAAAAGTATTGAAATGGTACCAAGATGAAAATCGTGATACTTTAAGACTTTTGACAAAATTAATTAAGGTTAAAGACCTTAATGAACTACAAAAAATAGAAATAAATAAATAGGTTAGTTTTATGAAAAAGGGAATACATCCTGACTATCATGTTGTTGAAATAGTGATGACAGATGGTACAACTTATAAGACTAGATCTTGCTACAAAGATGACAGAATGGTTTTAGAAATTGATTCTAAATCACACCCATTCTACACTGGTAAACAAGTTTTAGTCGATACTACTGGTAGAGTAGATAGATTTAAGAAACGTTTTGAAAAATCGAAAAAAATACAAGAATCGCGAGGTATATAATGTCAGCTATACATCCAATGCAAACTGGAGCAGCAGCTCGTACTAAAAATAAAAGTAAACCGAATCCATTAGGTAAGCAAAAAGTTATCGATTATATGGATATCAAATTCCTTGGCAGATTCACGAACGATCAAGGTAGAATTCTACCTAGACGTATCACTGGAGTTTCTGCTTACCAACAAAGAAGAATTGCGAAGGCTATCAAGCATGCTAGACACCTAGCTCTTATGCCATTCGTAGCTCAAGATATTTCGTAATCTAATTGCGAAGTTAGAAAATTTATAACCTCTACTGTTTTCAGTAGAGGTTTTTTTTGTGTTCTAATTCTATAATCATAAAAAAAACTGCAAAGGGATTACCAATGCAGTTTGTTAAATATATACCAGCTTAATTCTTAGTGCTTAAAGTGGCGCATTCCTGTAAATATCATTGCAACATTATTTTCATTTGCTGCTTTAATTACTTCTTCATCTCTTATTGAGCCACCTGGCTGAATTACAGCAGTAGCTCCTGCTTTTACTGCTTCCAATAGCCCATCTGCAAATGGGAAAAATGCATCTGAAGCTACCACGCTACCTTGCAAATCAAGTTCCATAAGCTTAGATTTTTCAACGGCTATTCGTGATGAATCTATACGTGACATTTGACCTGCACCTATACCCAAAGTTCTGTCTTTTTTACCATAAACAATTGCATTCGATTTCACATGTTTACAAACTTTCCAGTTGAACATTAGTGCTTGCCATTCATCATCAGTTGGTTCACGGTCAGTTACTACTTCCATTTTCTCATTATTAATTAATACCGAGTCAGCTGATTGTGATAGTAAACCACCAAGTACAGATTTCAACTCGTATCCTTGTGCTTCTTTCAGCTTATCATAGTTAAGTTTGATTAATCTTCTATCTTTCTTCTTCATTAGGTGCTCTAGTGCTTCGGTCTCAAAATCTGGAGCAATTAAAACCTCTGTGAACATGCTATGGATTTTTTCTGCCATTTGCATATCCAATGTCTTGTTCATAGCAATAATGCCACCGAATGGAGAAACTTTATCTGTTTCAAAAGCATTTTCGTAAGCAGTTACTAAGTTACTACCTCTACCAACTCCACATGGGTTTGTATGCTTTATTATAGATACTGTTGGTTCATCATCATCAGAAAATTCGTTTATAATTCTCGCCGCAGAGTCAATATCAATTATATTATTGTAAGACAAGTCCTTTCCATGCAGTTTGTCAAATATTTCTGTTATATTACCATAAAGTGCTGCAGACTGGTGCGGGTTTTCACCATATCTTAAATCTTGCTCTTTGTTGAATGAGATATTTACCGTCTTCGGTAATTCAATTTCATTATAGCTATTAAAGTAATTGGAAATAACAGAATCATATCTGGCAGTATGTTCGAATACTTCTCCTGCTAGTTGAACTCTTAAATCTTCCGAAAGAGTATTTTCATTATTTGAAAGACTCTCTAATACAGTTCCATATCTATTCGGATTAACAACTACCGCAGTCCACTTGTAATTTTTTGCCGCTGCTCGCAACATAGTTGGTCCACCTATATCTATGTTTTCTATCATATCATCATGAGGAGCGTTCTTTTTTAGTGTTTCTTCGAACGGATAAAGATTAACAACAAGTAAGTCTATTGACTCTAAGTTATGTTCCTTCAATTCATCAATATGATCTTGCTTACCTAAGTCAGCTAAGATTCCAGAGTGAATAGCTGGGTGTAAAGTTTTGACTCTTCCCCCTAATACTTCTGGGAAATTAGTGAGTTCACTGACTGATTTAACTGGAACTCCAGCTTCACTTATTTTAGCTTTAGTACCACCAGTGGAATAAATCTCTACTCCTAAATTATTTAATTTCTTAGCAAATTCAGCTATTCCTGTTTTATCTGATACAGATATTATGGCACGTTTTATTTTGTGTGTGGAAGGTGTGTTCATTATAATTTATTATGATATTAGTGGTATAATATTGAGTACAAAACTAATAAAATATAAGTTTAATATAAGTGTATAACTTGATGAGTTATTCACAACTTCTAAAAGTCTATGGGGTTATGCCAACTGTGAAGTATATACTTCTTCTTGCTGCAGGAATTATCCCAGGGCCAGGGTAACCTGTAGCTCTTCGAGTGAAGTACGAGTTATCAAGTAGGTTGTTTATTCCAGATTCTAATTGAACTAAACCAAATGTATAGCTCAGAGATAAATCAAATACATCGTATGTAGGAATTAAACCTGTAATCCCACTTGCCGAATTGTCTGCATTGGTTGCATCGCTAAAGTGCTCTTGAACATGAGAGTAACTGAATGACATTCTGAAATCGTCAGTTTTATAGCTTAGCCCAGTTCTTAATATTACCGGAGGAGTGTATTCAACTAAGTTACCATCATATGCTGTTTCTTGGCTTTGTAAAAAAGATGCATGAGTATATGAGCCATTAATAAAGTAATTCAAATCATATGTATCAGAAAGATTTAGCAACTGATTAATATTGATTTCTGTAAACATTTCAAAACCAATACTTCTACTATCTGAGATATTAGTTTTTAGCAAATATGGAGTAAATGTGTTTTCATCTTCTTGTAAAACTGAACCAATTTTATCATTATAGTATAAGTAGAATACATTTGCATCGAAATATAACAATTGACCCAGATTACCACGTAAACCTATATCACCAGAATAACCATTTTCATCTTGTAAATCAGCATCAATTCGCATGCTAGGATTCACCACTCTCATATCGTTGAAAGTAACAGCTCTGTAGTTTTGAGATATATTAAAATATGTCTCAATCTCTTCGCTTACCTTATAGCCAGCACTTACACCAAGTAGCGTGAAGTTTCTTGTATTTTCTCTTTCTTCATTCATTTGATCGTTCAGAATTATATTTCCTGCCAAATCCCTAACTGTATTCGAATAATAACCTTTAGAGCCAGTTGTTATGCGCTCAAGTCTAATTCCAGGAGTAATTGTAAACCTTCTGCCTATTCTGAATAAATTTTCTACGAAAAATGCATAATTAGTACTTGGATTAGTATATTCATTTCGCATCGGCTGAAAATTAGAATAGTTAAAATTAGCTTCACTACCTGCGTCCCCAAATCCTTGACTTTGTAAAGTCCTGCCATTATACATTCTGAACCCAGTCAAAAGTGTTGAAGGAGTATTTTCTTGAAGATTATAGCTATAAACTAATCTTGTTTCATTACCTAAGTTATGAAATTCGCCTTTTATTAAGTCTCTCTCTAAGTCAGGGTCTGTTCTGTCTGGTCTAACTAAATATCCAAGCGCATTTCTTGAAGCATTCAAATAAAAAGTTCTTGAGTTTATTTTTAAATTACTAGCTAATTTGTAATCAATTACACCTGCTAATATATCCCAACTAACACCAAACCAATTTCTATCTCTTACCGATTGGTCGGGATTATTATTAAACATAGCGTCAGTTAGTCCACCAGATTGCTTGGCTAAGTAATTCATGTGAGTAAACTCTGCAGTTATGTTCAAATCTTCTGATACATCATAAGAGTTTTTGATAAATAAAGTAAGAGCATCGTAATTAGAATTTGGTCTAAAGTCATTCCCTTGTTTGTACTGAATGAAGCCATAATAATTCATATTACCATAAGTGCCACCAATGCTGTTAAAAGAGTTGAAATTATCATAGCTAGATAGTGTCTGTTTAGAAACTATATCAACAGGAACATCTTTTGCGCCATCTTTCAATTTAAAATTCAGAAATCCACCAAACTGTGTACCGTATTGTAATGATGAAGCACCACGGACAACTTCAATCTTCTCTAGTGCTTCCATAGGTGGAGTGTAATAACTTTCCGGATAGCCAAGTGCATCAGCAGAAATATCGTAACCGTTTTGTCTAGTATTAAAATTCGATGAACGATTAGGACTTAATCCACGACCACCGATGTTCAGTTGAAGACCAGAGTTGTCATTTTCCCATATATTCATTCCAGTAAATTTTGAGAAGACTTGGCGTGAATTATTTGAGGCTAAATTAGCAGTTAAGCTATTCATATATAAAGCTTCTGATTTTCTTCCAGCATAAATAGCTGCTCCGTCTACTGGAAGCAGATTAGACATACCAAATCTGTTACTTTTATCTTCTTCTACTATTATATCATCGTACTCAGCAACAAGTGTGTCTATAGTTAAGTCAATTTCTTTTGTCTTATCAGTAGAAATTGTAGTAGGTAGTCCTGCAACATCATCCGTAGAAGCAATTAATGTATAATCACCCTGAATAATATTAATGGAAAAATTTCCTTCCTGGTCAGTTAAATATGTTTTATTTAATTCACGGACTAGTATTTTTGCTTCTGCAACTGGTTTTCCGGTGTATTTATTATAGACTGTACCAGATACATTAGTATTTGTATTAGCAATGCTACATATAGTTAGTGCAAAAAATATGATTAATATGTTATTTATTATTTTCAATTAATATGGTAAAATCCATTTATCAAGGTCATCAGAATATTCTATAGTTGTTAAATCAATACTCTTGTCAATGTATCTTTTGCTGTAGCTATCATTCAATTTGACATACGAGTCAGCAAAAATAGCAACATTGGTGATGCCTTTATTTTCAAATTCATTTTCAATTATACCAACAAACTGCAATATCAAATCTGGTTGTGTACTCATCTGCTTTTCTTGATTTGGTGTCAAATAGTTAGAATTAACAACTTCGTATCTCTTTCCATTAGATTTATCTAAAATAGTAAAAAATACAGTTCCTGACTTCTCCATCAACATTACTCGCCAAGAGAACCTGTAACCTTCTTCTTGCCAAAACAAGTTTCCATCATAGAGCATAAACCTTAGTGGAATTGCAATTTGCGATAATGTAAAAATAACTATTGAATACATTATTATTAGCTGCTTGCGTTGTTTGTAACTGTGTGTGTTTTTATTATCTATGTAGTAAGTATTATAATTGGTTATAGATTTTAAAATATTAATTACTTTAGTCTGAAATGAAGAGTCAAAATATATAGTTGTTAAGGCAATCATAACAAATGGGAAAACACCAATATTAAACAATACCCACGTTGAGAGATGAAATATAATAACAAATAAGTAAGCAATTTTTCTAGTCTTTGGGTATATTAGAAAAAACACTATGAATAAATCATATGCAGCTCCGAACCAACTGAATAGGTATGCAGTTTCCTTCATTGTCATTAGTTTACCCACTATTGGTAAATTACTATGCGCAGGTAGCCAGATGGCCAAAGGCATAGCTTCAACTATCCATGAATAATTCAATTTTGATAAGCCGGCAAAAATATATACAATTGCCACTAGAAACTTAATCATCAATACTGACCAGTTATCAATCTGTTTGGCTTCTCCTTTTTTTATTTCATCTACTGAAAAGCAACTGGCAGCTGGCATAAAAATAAGTAGAAATGCGGTTATCGATACAAAGTAATAATGATTTAGATAATATGTGATATCAATCAACTCAATATAAATGAAGCTTAGAAAGAATGCTATAATTGAGATTCTGTACTTATATCCTATGGTTATAAATAGAGAGCTCAATAAAAGAACTGAGAATAGAATGTAAACACCCATTTCACCAGGGTTTTGTACCCAGTGAAAGTAAGGGTACTTGAAAAAATACTGTGGCTCGACGTAAAATTCTTTTACCCAACCTTTTGAAATAAATCGAATGATAGAAAATAACATTAAAATCCCGAACACTATACGGAAGAATGCTAGTGGTTCGGGATTAATTTTCTTGAATAGCAAATTGTATATTTTTTGCTTAATCTCCATCATTATCTTGATAGCTGATTAAGATTCCCATAGAAGAGGTCATATCAGTTTTGACTAAAACAACCATTTCCTGCATGTTCTTGTATAAAGCATCAATTTTTTCTTTACCACTTGGTTCTTGTACCATTTCATGCATGGGGTCTCTGAATGTCTCAATTTTTGAAATCGATTCATTTAGTTCTTCTGTTATTATCAATGATAAGTCAGAGTCATTTCTAGTTGCAGAAAGTGCGTCTAAGTATTCTTGAATATTATCAGTTCGTTCCGAGTCATTGTTGTTAGGTCCTGTAATGAATCTCTTATAAGCCGTGAGATTTTCATGCAAAAGTACATAAGATAGATTACTGTGGGGTGCTTCAAAATTATAAGGTAACACAGAACCATAGATACCAGAGGGTATACCTACTTTTGCACGCTTTGCAATTTCATAGTCGAATACAAATTCATTAATCATAATTGACAATGAACTGCCAGCATCATTGCCCAAATTTGTAATGAACTCTTCTCTGTAATCATTCCAACCATTATTGACGTAACTAATATTATTGTTTATATCATTTACTAGGTCTGTCAGGTAAGTAAGTAAATTGTCATCGGTAAAGTATTCTTCTGTGTTTTCATTTTCATTTGGATACAATAAGTACCCCAAAGCTGGCAATCCCTTTGCCTTAAAATTAGAAGAAATAGCAAGTGAGTAACTACCTGAACTTATATTCTCTACTATTCTTACGGTATCTGTTGGAAATGTATTTATTGCCTGTCTGAGTTGTATGTCCTGCGCTGGACCAAAACCATACATAGAACAAGATTGCCAAGAAGTAGCCAACTCAATATATGCAGTTCTTACATTTTCCAAATTAGAAGGCGAGTATTTTTCTTTCAAATCGACTAAGGACTCGCTCAACTTGATGGAATTATCATTTAGCTCACTGAATGAAGGTATTATTAAATTATCAGCATAGTTTACTAACAGTGCTTGTTTATCAATTTCTTCATCTGGCTGCGTTGTTTCATCCGAACAGCTGAGTAAAGCTAATGACATAAATAGTATTGATGTCAATACTTTATAATTCATCTTTCACCTCGTTCAAATCGTATGCATTAGCTAATATATTTATTGCTTCATTGATTTGTATTAGAGTTGTTTCCCAGTAGTTTGTACCTATCTGAGCTTGTGCTTGCTCATAGAAAAAACCATTACTAGAAGGGTTGAATTGAACCGACCAAAGGAAAACCCATGCTTCCGAAAGCTTATGATGTTTTATAGCATCGTCAGTGAAATCTTTTTTGGCTCCATTCAAATAGTGAATTGCAGTAGATGCAAGTACTAATTCCCAACTTTCTTTTATTTGAGCTATTGCTTCCTCGAGCCTTTTCTCGTCGTTATTTTCTATTGCTGCTCTACCTTTGATAAAACCTTCTTTCATTATTATTTCGTTCAGACCTAATAACTCGTTTCTATCATTACAGTATTTAGCTATGTATCTTACACCTTCAGTTGACTCTGGAAACCCATTAGGTGCTCCAAAATATCCGAATGCTTTGTCCCAGTTTTGAATTCTTGTTAGTGAGTCTACGCTACTTCCTACCATGTCATCTGCTGTTAAAATCTGTGCAACTTGGTAGTAAAATATTGCTCCCATGAGACCTTTTTCAATCATTTGGGCATATTCTCGCCCTAATGAGTCAAATAAGTATCTTTTTTCACCATCTGCTGATATAAGTATTCCTTTCCTGCTGTATTCTGCGATTCTTGTTGTAGAGGCGTTATTGATGTCTCCAAAATATCCTTCTACGAAAGCTTGACGAGTAGGGTCAGTTACAGTATAAAGTTTTAAATCACTCTGATTCAATTCGTCATCATCAAAGAAGGTACCTTGATTTCTATACATTCCCATCAACGGACCTCTACCTACAGATGCCTCATTATCAATCGCATCAGTTATTTCTTTTTTTATTTCAGCCAACATAGCAAAGTATGTTACTTGATCATCAAAGTTAACATCTTCAAACTCATATGTATTAGGTATCTCATACTGTGGATTTTCATTTTTTGGAGGATCAGTACCGTTGTCATCACTGCAACTCCACAATAGTGATAATGCCAGTATAGCCATTAATATTTTTATTTTCATTTCGTTATTTTCCAATAATGTGATTTTTAAATAATTATTAATATATAGACTACATATTTTATAATTATTGCACTTCTATTTATGTATACTATGTGTTGTTAAAAAAAAGCCACACATATGGTTATGATGTATGGCTTAACATATTAAATATTTTTATAATTCTGATTTTACCTCTTCCCAACCATAGGCAGCCGCTAAAATATCAATAGCTGTATTCAGATCTGCAACAGTTACTGTCCAATAATTATCACCAACAATATTTATAGCTTCTTGATAAGCTGTATTATGACCTGGATTAAACTGTATAGACCATGCAAACGCCCAAAATTCAGATAATGCGTGTATTCTTGCAGCATCGTCAGTTAGCTTTGCTTTTGAGCTATTAAGATAATGAATAGCAGTGGCAGCTAGTACTTGCTCCCAAGAGTTTCTTAATGTTTCTACAGCTTCATCTACAGATTCGTAGTCACCGTTCATAATAGCAGAACGACCTAGTAGATAACCATCATTCATTATTTTAGCATTTAGACCAGTGATATCATCAGAGCTATTGCAATATTTTGATAAAAAAGTAACACCTTCAGTTATTATTGGAAATTGTTTGGGTGCACCAAATAAACCATACGCTTGATCCCAATTATTAAGTGCAGTTTCTTTTTCTACACCACTTCCTATTTTATCATTTTCTGTATAAATCACTACATTGTGAAGCATTAATGCACCAATAAGGCCTTTCTCAAATAGTTGTGCATATTCCTGACCTTTGTCATTAACTAAGTATGTTTTTTCGCCATTGCTAACATATCCTCCCTGACCGTCACTAGCATTGCCTAACTTACTGTCTGCTTCTGCTGCAGAAAACATTACGGAGAAAAATTCAGCATCATCGCTTGAAACATGAGAAGCTAGATTTGAATCCCATATTGTTTGCATCTCTGATGCATTGACGTTTTCTGTTCTAGAAAGCATTGCTTTGATCTCCGCAACTTTAGTTAAAATTTCAGTTTGAGCGCTATAATCAGCTCCATCATAATTATATATACCAGGTATCGAATATTCTGTATCAGGACCAGTTGTATTTTCTTCGTCACTGCATGATACTAAGAATGCTGAAAAAGCAATTAGAGTTATTAGTATTCCTTTCATTATAACCTCAATTATTGATTTTGTTTTAAATAACTGATACAAAAATGGTATGTAAAAATTATTTTCAATAATTCAATTATTATTTGTGTTACTTGTGTTGTTGTAACTATTTTTGGACTCACAGTTTTGGATTATACATATTGTATACTGT
>JBDQHL010000020.1:0-23960 GCA_040264895.1 Bacteroidota bacterium | reverse complement strand
TTGGATATGCGAATAAGTGAACAATCATTATTAAGAGCAATCCGAAAGAATAGAAAATAATAAATTTCTATTTGTATTATTAAAACATTTTATTAGATTGCGGTAGTTCTAATCAAAGAAGAGTTGAAAAGTTTATCAACGAAACTGACAACTGCAAATCTAAAAAACACTTCAAAGCCAACTCTATAAGGCGTTACACGTTTCTATAGTAGCATTCTCAAAAAATGCTAATTATTATTATTCACTAAATTTTAATTTTATATTGCGTTATATAACTGATAGAATGTGATTATATTATATTCCGAGCCTTAGATGATGAAAGATATAACTGAAAAATATAAAAACCTTAAAGAAAAAGTAAAAAAACATAGCTATTTATACTATGTAAAAAACGAACCTGAAATTAGTGATAGAGAGTTTGATTCACTTTTTGATGAACTCTTAGAGCTAGAAAAAAATAACCCACAGATTGTTTCAGATGATTCTCCTTCACAGAGAGTTGGTGGCGAGCCAGTGGAAGGTTTTGAAACTGTGGAGCATTCTCACCCTATGCTTTCTTTGCAGAACACATATAGCCGTGAGGAAGTAGAAGATTTTGATAAAAGAGTTAGGAAAATATTGGGAGAAGTTGAGTTCACTTACACTGCTGAATTAAAGTTTGATGGTGTTGCTCTTAGCTTGGTTTATGAATCTGGTAGATTAGTCAGAGCTGTTACCAGAGGCGATGGATATAAAGGTGATGATATTACTTCAAATGCAAAGACAATTAGGTCTGTTCCATTGGTAACAAATGGTGAGCTAACAGATTATGAAGTAAGGGGAGAGGTGTATATGACTAATTCCCAGTTTGAAAAAATAAATAAGCAAAGGGCAGAGCAAGGAGAAAAACTATACGCTAATCCACGAAATACCACTGCTGGCTCACTAAAACTACTAGATTCCAAAGTGACTTCAAGCAGAAATTTACAAATCTATTGCTATTCACTTTATTCCGAAAAACACGAACTTAATAGTAATAAGGGAAATACCGAGATTATAAGAAAAATGGGATTCCCTGTTTCTAATGATTTTGTTGTTTGTAAAAATGTTGATGAATTATTTAAATTTATCGATGAATGGAATAAAAAGAAAAGTGATTTGCCATATATGATAGATGGTATAGTGATTAAGGTTAATGAGTTTGAACATCAACAAACTCTTGGCTTTGTAGCTCGCGCACCTCGTTGGGCTATCGCCTATAAGTACGAAGCAGAGCAAATGGAGACTCAAGTCTTATATATTCAATTGCAAATTGGTAGGACCGGAGCTGTAACACCAGTGGCTATTTTGGAGCCAATATTTCTTTCTGGTTCAACAGTAAGTAGGGCATCTCTACATAACGCTGACTTCATTGCAGAAAAAGATATCAGAGTTGGCGATTTTGTAATGGTCGAAAAAGGTGGTGAGATAATACCCAAAGTTACTTCAGTTCTAACAGAAAAACGACCAAGCGGAACGGTGGAATTCAAATTCCCCAATGAAATAGATGGTGCTAAGATAGTTAGAAAAGAAGGAGATGCTGCTCACTATATTTCAGATAGAAATTCTAAAACTATAGTTAAAAGAAAAATTGAACACTTCGCTTCCAGAAATGCAATGGATATGGATGGCTTAGGCAAAAAAATAATAGATGATTTTGTTGATAGAGGATGGTTAACTAGCATAGCAGATATATATTCATTAGACAAGTATTCTGACAATATGAGAGAGTTAGAAGGTTGGGGAGAAAAAAGCGCAACAAAGCTTCTGCAAGCTATAGAGAAAAGTAAGACTCAACCATTTAATAAGGTTTTATTTGGCCTGGGAATCAGATATATTGGCGAGAAAGGAGCAAAGCTGTTAACTAAACATTTTATTTCTTTAGATGAGTTGGAAAATGCTTCTTTTGAGCAATTGATAGAAATTCACGAAGTTGGCGATGTTATGGCTGCATCGGTTGTAGATTACTTTAATGATGAGCACGAACTTAGAGATATTGGTAAATTAAGAGCAGCTGGATTGAATTTCGAATCAGAGGAACTTGATCAAACTGGAAACCAATTAGATGGCAAAAGCTTTGTTTTTACTGGAGAACTTGAGAGAATGCCAAGAAAAGAAGCTGCAAAATTAGTTGAGCAGTTTGGTGGTAAGCAGACTAGTTCAGTAAGTAAAAAGACGAGTTATGTTGTTGTTGGTGATAAACCAGGAAGTAAATCTGACAAGGCAAAAAAACTGGGTGTTACTATATTGAATGAAGATGAATACTTTGATCTAATCGAGAACTTAGATTAATATTTGCATATAAGTTTGCAGCGCAAGTTACCTTTTTCGTCTTTGCTCCATACTTGTCTCGTTACATATCCGTGGCCGCTAGTACTTATTGCAATTCCGTTAGATTGTAAAACAGATATTGCTCTTCGCATAGTAAAGCCAGTTACATCATGTTTTATTTCACTTTCACTTCTTGTGCTATCTATTGCTATCTGTTTTAGACCAGTTGTAAATATCAATTCCTCATTACCTTTTACTAATTGATTTGGTCTAGGGAACTGATTGTAAACTACTCTGCCATCGTCCAATTCATCGTAATCGAAGTTATAATCTTCTAGTATATCATTTACAAACTCTGAGTTTAGACCAATCAAATTAGGCATAACTATACTATCGTTTTCTACATTTATGTAGTTTCCGGTTTTGTAATATCCCTTACTCATCATCCATCTGGCTGCTATGTTCTTGAATATTGGGGCAGAGTTATATCCGCCATATATACTACGACGTGGGTTTTCTACGATTACTATTACAGCTAACTCAGGATTGTCTGCAGGGAAAAAACCTGCAAATGATGCATTGTAGTTACTTTTAGAATATCTACCATTTGTGATTTTTTGTGAGGTACCAGTCTTTCCAGCAATTTTTAGTTTGTCTATTTGCGCTCTTTTCCCAGAACCACTGTCAACAACACTTACTAATAGATCTTTTACTCTAATTGCTGTTTTTTCGGATACTACCTGCCTTACTTTCTCTGGCTTGTTTTCTTTTATTATTTCGCCATTAGCATCTGTTATTTTCTTTATTATATATGGCTTCATCAGGTTACCACCATTCGCAAGAGCAGAATAGGCGTTTACTACCTGTAGTGGAGAGGCATTTAAACCGTAACCGTGACCAATATATCTTTTTGTGTTAGCATGAAAGTTCTTGGGTTTTGGTACTGAGCCCGTTACTTCGCCTGGTAGATCAACATCTGTTGGCAGTCCAAACCCAAAATCACGAACATATTTGTAGAATACATCTGAAGGTAAACGGTTGGCAACTTCTCCTAATATTATATTACTCGAATTTTGCATTGCTTCTCTGAAAGTCACCTTTCCCATTCCGTGTACGTCAGCTATTCGAGCACCACCCTTGTATATTGCAACACCATTATGACCATTTAGTATCTCGTCTTCCGATACTACACCTTCTTCTATAGCTATTGCGGCTGTCACCATTTTGAAAGTAGAACCTGGTTCTAAAATATCTGTAATTCCTCTGAGTCGCATACCAGCATTCGAATTTTCATCAATATTGTAGGGGTCGAACATAGGGTAGGATGCTATTGCCAATATCTCACCAGTCTCTGGTTTGAGGGCAATTACTGTTCCTGCCTCAGCCAGAGTCCGTTCCATACCTGCACGAAGCTCATATTCTACTATTCTTTGTAGCTCAATGTCTAATGTCAGCTCTATATTATTACCATGAACGGGTTCAACTATTTTCAGATCCGGAGATGGTCTTAATCTACCTAACCCATCACGATACATATGCATAAACCCACTTCTGCCATGTAGTATCGAGTCAAACCTCATTTCAAGTCCGCTAATGCCCTTGTTGTCAATATTAGTAAACCCTATGACCTGAGCACCAACTGAACGATATGGGAAATTACGCTTTGGCTCTTCTAATTTGATTAGCCCTTTATCATCAATATTGTTTACATCAAAAAGTCTATCCGGGGATATACCACGTTCTAACCATGCAAAAGAACCTTTGGCTCTGTTGATTTTTTTAATGTATTTATTGGGGTCAGTTCCCAAATCTCTTGCCAAGCTATTAACTATTGATTGCTTGTCTTCTATTAGAGTTGGGTCTACGGCTATTGATACTGTTTTGAAAGTAGTTGCCAAAAGCTCATAACCACGGTCATATATATTGCCACGATCTGCACGAAGGTCAATTTTCGACTCGTGCTGCCTTTTGGCTATGTTTTCATATTTCTCGTGATTAAGTACTTGAATTGAAAACAGACGCCAAACAACAGAAAGAAAGCCAATCATTATAATTGCCATAAGTGACCAAAACTTCCAGAACTTTCCTTGCGGTCCTTTGTATGCAGAGTCTTCTTTGAAGTATGTACTAATCTTTTTCTTCATTCACTTCAAGTATGATTGGTGCTTCATCTGCTAATTTCATATTCAACTTTTCTTCGGCAATTTTTATTATTCTATCGGGGGACTGTAATCTCTTTAGCTTGGCCTCAGCCATCTTCTTCTTATTTCCCAAATCGTCTATACCACGTTCGTAACTTCTTATCTCTGTCAGCAGCTCAGTAGTGTCATTGACATTACCAACATACAGCACTGCCGCAGCGGCAATAATCATGAGATATAATATGATTACCCAACGGTTAAGATTGAGCCAATTCTTGAAGAAATTGCTCACTTCGTTTCTACTCTTATCTATATTAATGCTGCTTTTTTTCAAATGGATTTACTTCTCCCCCCGAAGAAGATTTTAATATTATGCAAAATATCAAATCAATTAGAAGAAAAAAAATGTTTTTAAATTTTTGAAATTATAAAATTTATTATAACTTGCAATCAAGAGAGCACTCCGAATATCCTAAATATTCCATTTAACAAGTTATAAGTGCGATTATTCTCCTAAAAATTTATCCAATTGATGATAATAATTTAAAATTAATTTCTTTATATATCTTTATGAAACAACGAGACAATAGAAGACCGAAGAGAAAATACTCTTCGGGAAGGGATTCTAAGAATTACAAAAAAACTAGTAATATAACCCCTTCACAAGCCCCACCTCCAGCTCCAACTATAGACATAGAAGAACTGAAAACTAAAAAAATATCTGAGCTAACGGAAATATCCAAATCCCTTGGCATAACTGGTATTAGTGGTTTGCGTAAGCAAGAGTTAGTTCTTAAAATAGTAGAGGAACAGCGCTCGAAACAAGATAGAGCAGCCAGTGACGATGGACTATTGGCAAGTGGTGGAGTGTTAGAGATATTACCCGATGGTTATGGATTCCTTAGGTCACAGAGTTATAACTACTTACCGTCTCCTGATGATATTTATGTTTCTCCATCGCAAATAAAGCGATTTGGTATGCAAACTGGTGACACAGTTACCGGTATGGTTAGGCCACCGAAAGAATCAGAAAGATTTTATGCTCTATTAAAAGTAGAGACAATCAACTTCTCAGCTCCAGAAAAGAGTAGAGAAAGAATTATATTTGACAATCTTACCCCACTTTATCCAGAAGAAAAATTAAACTTAGAGACAATTCCATCTGATTATTCTATGAGAATTGTTGACTTGCTTTCTCCTATTGGTAAAGGGCAGAGGGGACTAATTGTTGCTCCTCCTAAGTCTGGTAAGACAGTAATATTACAGAAATTTGCTAATGCAATCGCTCGTAATCACCCAGAGGTGAAGCTTATAGTGTTGCTAATAGACGAGAGACCAGAGGAAGTAACGGACATGGAGCGTTCGGTAAAGGCAGAAGTAGTATCTTCTACATTCGATGAGCCACCAGAAAGACACGTTCAAGTTGCCGAAATGGTATTAGAAAAATCGAAGAGATTAGTAGAAGCTGGTCAAGATGTGGTGGTCCTATTGGATTCAATTACTCGTCTTGCTCGTGCTCATAACACAGTTATTCCTCACTCAGGTAAGATTTTATCTGGTGGTGTGGATGCAAATGCTCTACACAAGCCGAAGAGATTTTTCGGTGCTGCCAGAAATATTGAAGATGGTGGTTCACTAACTATCTTGGCTACTACATTGGTTGATACTGGCTCTAAGATGGACGAAGTTATCTTTGAGGAGTTCAAGGGTACTGGTAATATGGAGCTTGTGTTAGACAGAAAAATCTCGAATAAGAGAATATATCCTGCTATCGAGGTTAATCGCTCTGGTACTAGAAAAGAGGAGCTACTTGTATCGGAAGACAAACTACGCCGTATGTGGGTACTCAGAAAAGTGCTTGACGAAATGGATTCTATACAAGGTATCGAGTTCTTACTCGACAGATTGCGTGGCACAGAAACAAATGACGACTTCTTGAATGGCTTGAACTCGTAAGCTTAGTTTACGAATTACAAAGTTTTGAATTGAGCCAATGATTTATGTCATTGGCTTTTTTTTACTTCAATTCACGCTTAACAAAACCGCAGTTAAGCATCTTGTCGCCATAGTAGGGGTTTAGCACATTCTTGTTTTTGCTTAGCCACACAGCACTATCACCTACAGTTGCCATTGGGCATTTCAATACATATAGTTCATCATCGAATGATTTGGTGGCATCCATTATATCTATTAGCAATACAGATATATTGCTGAATTTCTTTCTTGCCTTTTCTATGTCACTATCACCCTCTATTCCTTTTGAAAGTGATAGTAATGACTCAATTCGTTGCTCGTATTTTGATTCTTTAAGCTCATTTGTACTTATAAGTTCGCTACTAATATAATCAACTAACTTCTTGGAGTTTGCCTTTGCCTTTTGCAAATCTGTTGCTACGAATGATTCTTGCAAATCCATATAGTGGGGTAGAAGACCTGAGAAATCTATCTGAGTTCTAATTTTTTCTTCTTGCTTATGCTGTTTAACGTTCTCTGAATTATCACTATTCATTGTCATCATGCTCTTCTTACCTGCAATTTGAGCTGCCGCATCTATTGAGAAAGCACCATTTTTAGCAATCTCCTCACCACTATTGAGTCCATTTAGAACAGGGTAACCAGAATCTGTGAGCTTACCTATTTTTATTTCCCTTGCCTCGAATATATGCTCATCAGTATTTGGTACTTTTACATAGACTACTGAACGCTCACCAGTCCACAGCACAGCAGATGTTGGAATTATAATCGATTCACTATTCGATCTACTGTTGACTGTTCCAGTAACAAGCATTTCCGGTTTTAATAGCCCAGCATTATTGTTAACGCTCCCTCTTATTAGTGCTGTTCTGGTTTCGTTATCTATAATTGGGTCAATATAATCTATTTTGCTCTTGAATGTCTTGTTAGGATAAGCAGGAACAGTAAAACTTACAACGTCTCCTACGCTTATATCTGTCAAGTCACTCTCGTAAGCGTCGAATTCTACCCATAAGCTATTTAGATTAGCTAACTCTATAATTGGGTCACCCATAGCAACATGGTCACCTGAACTGATAAGTAGCTTAGTAACTACTCCTGAGTGATGAGAGTGCAAGTCAAAACTTTCTTCAATTTTACCACTCTCTATAATATTTTCAATCTGATCATCATGAATTTTTTTTCTCTTTAGCTTACTTACTACCGAGTTATATAGCTCTGGGTTGCTATCTTTTTCTTTATGAGCTGAAAGTAATTCCCTTTGGATTAGTACCAACTCTGGAGAGTAAATAGATGCTAACTTTTGCCCATTTCTTACAGCTGCTCCAGTGTAGTTTACATAAAGCTGTTCAACTCTCCCTGAAAAATGCGACGGTTGGGTGTATTTTTTTCGTTCATCTATCCCTATTTTGCCACTCAGATTAACTTTGCTATTCGCAGATGAACTACCAACTGTCATTGTACTAATGTTTGCTATTCTTATCTGATTTTCTGAAAGAGTGATAGCTGAGTTGTCAACCTCTGAACCACCTGACTTTGCTGGAATCAAATCCATACCACAAATAGGACAATCACCAGATTCTTGACTTCTTACATTTGGGTGCATAGAGCAAGTCCAACACTCTGCTGTTTCATCGCTGTGGTCGTGTTTGGGTTCTGGTCTTTCACCAGCGAAAAACACCCAACCGAGACCTAACCCAACTACTAATGCTAATATTGTGATTATATACTTTTTCATTCTGTTTTATTTATTTTTTTGATTAAAGTTGAATTTCTTCAATGTCGAAAAGTTGAGGGATCTTTGCATCCCAATCATAAATAGTTTTGATGCCTAATCTCAAAGCTTCGGCTTGTTCTTCTTCGCCATGTACAATGAAAATATGCTTTGGTTTTTTCCTTATTTTACTCATCCAGTTGATAAGTTCTGTATGGTCTGCATGAGCTGAAAGACCTTCAACCTCTTCTACTTTCATATTGAATGGAATTATTTTACCGTATACTTTTATTTCTTTATCTCCAACCAGCAATTTCCTTCCACGTGTACCATCAGCTTGATAGCCAACGAATATCATTAAGTTGCTGGGGTTATCTGCCTGGAACTCCAAATAATTTAACATTCTACCTCCAGTTAGCATACCGCTACCAGCAATTACTATTTTTGGTTCATTGTTACTTCTTAATTCCAATGTTTCCTCGTAATCGCTAACAATTTTGAAATTTGAACACATCTCTTTGCATTCATGGTTTTCTAATCTGTGCCAATCTCTTGTTCTCAGGAATAGGTCTAAAACACTTGCTCCCATGGGACTATCCATAATCATAGGGATTTCAGGTATCCTTTTTTCTTTTAATAGTCTCCAAAGTATAAGCATTATTAACTGTGCCCTTTCTACGGAAAAACTGGGTATAAATACACTTCCACCTTGTGATATGGTTTCATTAACTAATTCTTCAATTTTCAAAATGGCATCACTCTCGTCAGGATGAACTTTTCCACCATAAGTGGACTCTATAAATAAAGCGTCGGCTTTCTTTGGTTTCAATGGAGGGAATAATAATAAATCATTTATTCTACCAATATCTCCTGAAAATACTAATCTTTTACCTTTGATATTTAATTCAATATAAGTTGCACCTAGGATATGTCCATTATATTGGAATCTAGCTTTTATACCGTCGAATAATTCTATCCAGTGTGAAGGTGGAATACCTCTGAAATGTTTAATTGTCTTTTCTACATCCTTCCTGTCATAAAGTGGCTCAGCTGGATGATGTTTAGAATACCCTTCTCTGTTAGCTCTTTTTGCGTCTTGTTCTTGAATTTTTGCACTATCTTTTAGTATTATCTCTGTAATATCTAAAGTAGGATAAGTCCCATAAATAGATTCTTTATATCCTTGTTTAATTAACCTTGGCAGGTATCCCGTATGGTCTAAGTGTCCATGTGTTAGCAAAACTATGTGAATTTCAGATGCATCCACTGGTAAATATTCCCAGTTCAGCTTTCTTAGGGGTTTTAAGCCTTGAAATAATCCACAATCAATAAGTATTTTTTTGTTGTCTGTTTCTATTAGATACTTAGAGCCGGTTACTGTTCCTGAAGCACCAAAGAAATGTACTTTTATGTTTGAATTTTTCATTTGATTTTATCGATTAATAATTATTAAAATGTGAGTTCACATAATATTTTGCAATCTATTAGAATCTTTTTTTGTCTAATTTTGCTAATACCAACTTCTTCAAGCATTACTGGATTTTCGTGTATTTCTTTGCATAGAACAATATTTTTTTCGAGTAGTGATGTTTTCTCTGCTTTACTTAGTGACATCAGTGATGTTAGTGGATAAAGCCCTAATTTGTCAATTCTGAGTTTCAAACTATTATTTGTAGGGTAATCCCAACCAGTTAATTTTAATCCTGAACATTCACCGTACTCTATAGCATCTATTGTAAATCTTGTATTAGTGTATATACATCCAAAATGTGATTTTTGTCGGTTACCATTATCTTTTATTAATTTTTTTTCTATATCATGGAATCTGGAATTGATATATAAGGGAATTTTGACATCGCATTTTTGATTTTGAGTGTTGTGGTATTTAATTTCAACTAACAATTGTTCATTCTCTTTTAATGCAACCACATCTACCTCATGTGAAACACAATGTCCTTTAACAATGACGCTTACTTCAGTACTGTACCCTTCGTGATCCAAAATTGTAGCAACAAAATTTTCGAAAGGATAACCACTTGGTCCTAATTCCATTATTGCTCTTTTTAGTTTGTATTTTGAGGCATGAACCCTTGATTTCTTCTTTAACTTTCTAAAAGCAATTTCATATATTTCTTTGGTTGTCATCCCATCTTTAACAATGGTATTTATTTCATCTAATATTTCATTCGTTAGTTTCTTACTGGCATTTGATTTTGATAAAGAATTATTGAGCTTACTTTGATCGTAAATTTCTTTTTCACCAGAGTTTTTAATTATTTCAATTTTCTTTTTCATTATCTATTCTCCTACTATTCTCAATAACTGTGCCTTTAGCTTTAGACTGTTCGATTCAGCTATTAACAAAAGCTGCTTGTAATCAATTATTGAATTTTCCATTTC
The DNA here is from genome assembly GCA_040264895.1 of Bacteroidota bacterium. Classification (GTDB taxonomy): domain Bacteria; phylum Bacteroidota; class Ignavibacteria; order Kapaibacteriales; family UBA2268; genus PGYR01. Next base: position 13,442 of record JBDQHL010000020.1, on the reverse strand, counting down.
TATTATTTCCCCAATATCCTGATTAGTTTCAGAGCTATATTCTTCTGTTATTAGTTCTTTTATTTGCTCAGATTTCTCTATTTGCTTTTTATACAGATTAGCTTTTTTTGATTGTGATTCAATTCTTGAATCAATGCTTTCGTATTCAGCTATCAATTTACTATTTAAATCTGATAATTCATATTCATATTGTTGAGCTATTGCTACTGATTGTTCCTGCTTAGCAGAATAACTTCCATTGAAAAATGGGATTGAAATTCCGACTCTGGGCATAAATATATCCATACCATTATTCTCAATTTCTATATTTTCCAACGGGCTAAGATTAGTATATTCTAATCCAACAACTATATCTGGATTAGATTTCGAGTCAGCTACGTCTGCTCTTATGTTTGCTGCCTGCCTTAACTGCTCCAGTTTTAGCATTGAGGGAGAATTAGATATTTTTTCAAAAGTTGTTTTCTCATTATAACTAATGTTCATAGAGTTAGGAGCGGAGATGCCACTTGTGTCCTCTCGGTTTAGCAACTGCCTTAGCTCATATTTAATAGGGAATAAGTCCAGCTCCAATAACTCTATTTCAGTTTCTAATTCACTAATTCTTAAATCTAATTTTAATAATTCACTCAAATTAGCCTTGTTGACCTCTACTTTTGTTTTCACCATTGGTCTCAAATACTCAAAAAGTGAGAGTGATTGCTGCGTGTATTCTGCTTGTTCTGTCAATCTATATAACTCTATCATATTTTCCCTAATTTGGTAAAATATCTCATCTTTCAGTTTTTCATATTCCAATCTTTTTGCTTCAGCTAGTTTTAAACTCTCTTGTTCATACTTATTCAGCGTACCGAACCAAGGAAGCTTCTGGGCTAATGATAGCTTGAAATTCTGTGGCCCAAGCCGTGTGTAGGGTCTAGTGACAAAGACGCCCATATCTAATGTTGGGTTCGGCGTAGCTGAGACCTGTGGCGCCTCTAACAAACTTTGCTCGTATTCCTTAAACTTAGCTTTGAGTATTAGGTTGTTTTCTTCAGCTTCATTTAGATGTTCATCCAGATTTTGCGATTGGAGCCCTAAAGAAAAAGCGAACAATAATATTAATTGAAATAATTTCATTTTTTTACCTCTATTTTTCTTTCTTCCCAAGCTGAGTAAAGCACTGGTACTACAAAAATTGTAATTATAGCTATTGCCATTCCTCCAAAAGCTGGAATCGCCATTGGAGTCATTATATCTGAACCTCTGCCAGTGCTTGTTAGTATTGGTATTAGTGCTATCAGCGTAGTTGCTGTAGTCATAAGGCAAGGTCGAACTCTTCTCTTTCCAGCTTCCACAGTCAAATCTCTAATCTGCTTTCTGTTATTTGGTTTTGTACCACTAAAATTATCCCTTAGATAAGTCGCGATCACAACACCGTCATCAGTGGCTATACCAAATAGGGCAATAAATCCTACCCATACTGCAACGCTCAAGTTTACTGTTCCCATTTGGAATAGGTCTCGCAGATTAGTACCGAACAAGATAAAATCTGCAAACCAATGCTGACCATAGAGCCATAGCATAGTAAAGCCACCAGCAAGAGCAACTGCTATCCCAGTGAATACCATTAAACTTGTGGCAACTGAACGGAATTGCAAGTATAGCACTATGAATATCACTACAAACACAATTGGGATAATAATTGAAAGACGTTTTGCCGCTCTCTGTTGGTTCTCATAGTTACCAGAGAACTTATAGCTCACACCATTCGGTATTGTCAATCTTCCATTCTTTATTGCTGATTGTATCTCCCTTTCAGCAGCTTCCACTACGCTTACTTCAGCATAGCCATCTCGTTTGTCAAACAGAACATAGCTCGTTAGAAAAGTGTTCTCACTCTTAATGACCTGTGGTCCTTTCACGTATTCTAACTCAACTAGTTGAGTTAATGGAATCTGTGATCCGCTTGGAGTAGCAACATAAGTTCTGAGTAGCTCATCTGGTTCATCACGCAGCTCCCTTGGGTAGCGTATTCTAATTGAATATCTCTCTCTTCCTTCAACTGTTTTAGTAATAGGGACACCACCAATTACAGTCTCAATCACATTCTGTATGTCATTGACTTTCAGTCCATAGCGAGCTATGGCATTTCTGTCTATATTAATGTGAATGTATGGCTTGCCAACAACTCTATCAGCAAAAACAGCTTCTGATTTGACCGATGGTACATTCTTGAGTATTTCTTCTAACTTCAATCCGAATGACTCTATGGTTTCTAAATCAGGACCATAGACCTTAATTCCCATAGGTGCACGCATACCAGTTTGAAGCATAACCAATCGAGTTTCTATTGGTTGCAATTTCGGTGCCGATGTAATTTCTGGGAAATCACTATGCTTCACGATTTCGTTCCATATATCATCGGTGCTTTGTATTGCCTTTCTCCATTGTCTGTAGTTTTCACCATCTTCATCTAAAATCAAATCATTAATCTCAATCCCACTCAGTATTGCGGTTTCATTGTCGAGAGTGTCACCATAGTTTGTGATGAAGTTGCCGTCTCCATCTACTTTAAACTTCAATCTACCACCATCTTCATTAGTGATATATTCAGACTTATAGTTGACTATATTCTCGAACATTGATAGTGGGGCAGGGTCGAGCGCACTCTCAACTCTACCAGCTTTACCCACAACCATTTCAACTTCGGGTATTTGCATTACGGCAAGATCTAAGTTTTGTAATAGCTCACGGTTTTTCTGCACTCCTGTATAAGGCATAGAAGTAGGCATAAGCAAGAACGATCCCTCATCAAGTGCAGGCATAAATTCTTCGCCCATACCAGGGAAAAGCGAGCTCATATTATTCCATGCTCTAGTGTTCTCAACATTGATTCCAAAAGCACTAAAACCACTTCCAACAAAACCAAAGACTCTGGGGAAACCAAACCACGACATTATGCCAACAAAAAGTATAAATGCTGGTATAGAAAGAAATGTTATTTTATTATCCAAACACCATCTGAGTACTGACTCATAGTAGTGGATAATCAATTTGAAAAGTCCTATAATTGCGGCAATCATTAATGCCACGAAAATAAAGTTTAGTAGCAATGATTCAGCCGGTCCAAGAGGCATCCAATAGTCAGCTAAAATATAGGCAACTAGGAAGGTAGAGAGATAAATATTAATGCTCGAAATCAGGCCTTTTTTCTCTGGGTTTTTCTCTGCCATAAATAGCAAAACTCCCATAGCAACGATAGTAATACTAACGATAGTTGATATAATTAACACAGAGCCAACACCCAACAATATTAACCCAATTGGAAGAATATAGCTCTTTGTCTTTGATTTTTTTCTAATGGAAAACAGCACGTAAGTTATAGCTGGAATTATCAGCAACGTAACAATCACAGCTGCAATAAGAGCGAACGTCTTAGTAAATGCAAGTGGTATAAATAATTTGCCTTCGGCTCCCTGCAGCATAAACACAGGAATGAAACTAATAATCGTGGTAGTAACAGCAGTCAAAATTGCCGTGCTAACTTCAGCAGAGCCAGTGTAAATAGCTTCCAATAGATTCATATCTGGATGTTCTTCTCGGTATTTCAGTATGTTTTCTACTAATATAATTGCCAAGTCAACCATAGTACCGATAGCTATGGCAATACCCGAAAGTGCCACAATATTAGCAGTTACTCCAGCATATTTCATTGCTATAAATACCATTAGTATAGAAACTGGGAGCACAATAGCAATAACCACAGATGCCCTAATATTAGCTACCATAAGTAATATTACAATTAGGGTTATTAGCACTTCCAGCGAAAGAGCTTCTTCCAACGTGTGTAGTGTTTCTTGTATCAATGTGGATCGGTCGTAGAAGGGAACAATCTCCAGCTTTGATATAGTGCCATCAGCTAACTTTTTTTGTGGCAACCCTTTTGAGATTTCGGCAATCTTATCTTTCACATTGTCTATAACTTCCATTGGGTTTGCACCGTAGCGAGCGACCACAACACCACCAACTGCCTCATAGCCATTTTTGTCGAGCATTCCTCGTCGGTCAGCTGGTCCAAGCTTTACTATTGCAATGTCTTTGATGGTTATCGGAGTGTTGTCAACCGTGCGGACAACTGCCTGCTCCAAATCTTCTACCTTCTTGATATAGCCAAGCCCTCGGATTAGGTATTCCACCTTGTTTATCTCCATAGTTTTAGCACCCACGTCTTTATTCGACTTCTGAACTGCATCAATCACTTGTTCAATGCTAATTCCGAACTGACGAAGTGCTTCTGGCTTCACATCTACCTGATACTCTCGCACAAAGCCACCAACTGATGCCACTTCGGACACTCCTTTGGCTGAGTTTAGCCCATATTTGACATAGAAATCTTGCACAGAGCGGAGCTCATCCAAGTCCCAACCACCAGCAGGGTTGCCGTATTCATCTCTGCTTTCCAGTGTGTACCAATAAACCTGACCGAGTGCCGTAGCATCGGGACCGAGTGCAGGGGATACTCCATCGGGCAGTAAGCCAGAGGGAATAGAGTTAAGCTTTTCTAATATCCGAGTCCTACTCCAATAGTATTCTATGTCATCTTCGAATAAGATATATATACTCGATATTCCAAACATAGATGAGCTACGAATAGACTTAACGCCAGGTATTCCCAACAAGTAAGTAGTCATTGGGTAAGTGATTTGGCTATCAATATCCTGTGGTGAACGCCCCGACCAATCAGTGAAAACAATCTGTTGGTTTTCACCAATGTCTGGTATAGCATCCACAGCTACAGGTGCATTTATACTGTCAGTTGCTTCCCAATTGAAGGGAGAAACAGCTATGCCCCATAGCACTAATAATGATAGCAATAGAAATGTGATTAATCTATTGTCTAGAAAAAATTTTATGATCTGATTGACCACGATATAAACTCCAACAATTTTTCAAAAAAGGTGATTAACTTCTTCAGAAAAATAGAGTTTAGATTAGGAATTGCTCGTGTATTTTGTGGAGTTGTTGCCGCTCGGTTTTGGGTGGCGGCTGCTCGTAAGTATTAACATTTTCAGTTGATTTGTCAGCGAAAGCATCTGGTGAAAAAGAAAAAATAGCTGCCGAAAGCACTAACTTCTGCTCTTGTGAAATCTTGTTGTAAGTTAGCGTTTGCTCAGTGTTTTTCAGCTGCTCTGAGTCGTTTTCACAGCACTTTTTCTTTTCTTGCTCTTGCTTTTGGTGGCATTTGGGCATTTGCTTTGCCGTCTGGTCACTGTGTTCACACTGCTCAGCTTGAATAAAAGCAGAAACACCCTTTACATTACCCTTACACAAGTGCTTATTAATTACTATCCCTGTTGTAGAGAAGGTAAATATAAATAGCAATAACGCTGATAATATTTTTGTGTGTTGTAACATTTACTAATTTACGAAAATATTTTGAATTTGTTGTTTGGGACGCTATTGATATATTTGGAGAAAGAGACAATAAGATTCTAATTATTGAATTAGATAAATGGAGAGCAGACCAAATAGCAAAAAAAATAGTTTCAAGAACAGCTCTTATGATTGATAAGAAAATTGGATTTATTTCATTATGTTATGCTGGTACTAATCATATGAATAAAAATGAATATTTGAAATATTTTAAATATGCAAACATATTATCTTCAAAACTGAAAAACTATTATGCTGGAATTATAATAGAATGACAATATATTGCTGGTTTAAATGATTTTTATGAAGCCTCACACCAACGTCCCCCAATGTTCCCATATAATCACCATAGCCAGAGTGTCTAATTTACAGTAGCGAAGGAGAGCTGATTCGTAAGCCAATTTCTGTCTATCATCACCGTATAGTAGTTCTGTGTATCCTCGCATAGCTGCCGTACCTTCGCTTACATTTATACCATTGTCTTTGGGTAGATTCTTATACGGGTTTTCTATTATACCACTGCTATCTCTACTTAGTAAGTTTATATCTGGTGAAAACTCTCTTAACCATTTTTCGATTCTCGACGATTCGGTTGCAGCTAATACAGCAGGAAGTACATACTTTATCGAAGTCTTACCTTTCATTATTTAATGGAAATAGTGCTCTAAAGTAAAGGTATTCATATCAAATATCTCACCTAAATTATCCTTATCAAACTTAACTATTTTATAAAGCCAATTAATTAAATCTGTATTGTGATAACCTTGAGCTACCATTCTATTATGAATACCCCTAAGAACTGTATTCTCATGCGTAGCCCAAGCGAATATGGTACCTTCAGTATTTCCAATCTGCTCATATAATGATTCAGCGAATCTAAAATCGGGGTAACTTGGCTCAGTGTTAAGCCACTCATTATGTACGGGTTCAGCACCAGGCGATTCTATTGTGTGGCAACTCCATTGGAATGCAATCATTTCGTAAGGTTTCATTCCTTTGTGAAATGGTAATGCTGTTGTTATAGTTTCAAAGTCAATGAAGTGGTGAGGGTATGGAGCTAATGACATAAAGCCGCCCATATTTTCATTAGTCCACTCAGTATCTGCTAAGGTATTGTTAATCTGTATCTTCTGTCTTGTTTTGTAGCTCATTGTCAACGCTTCAAAAGGAATATCACTTAGTGAAACCTTGTTTTCTTCTATCAACTTGTTTGCTAGATTCTCAGTACCTAATTTAACCCTGCCCAATTGATACAAATCCTTGATATGATGTTCGGGTTTGTCAATGTGTTACCAACACTCATCATAGCCACTTAATCCGTTACCTTTAGGTGCAGTATATTCGCACTTGATGTATCTCTTAACTTTTTAACTAAATGGTCTCGTTAATTCTGAAGACATACACAATTGTTAAAATCTAACCTTTTCTATTTAGATTTTAAAAAACATGTAGGAAATGGAATAAATTGGGATTCTCCAATAGTTGATTATAATCTCTTAAAAAAGAGTCTTATACAAAAACTAGAAGATTATATTGGCAATATAAATGATATAAGATTTAAAGATTTCAGTACTGTAAAAGCTAGAGCCCCAAAACTTAAGACTGCACCAATAAAAGAGTCACCTTTTTTAAAATTAAAGGAAGCTGCACTTTATTGTAAATTATCAGAAAGTACAATTCATAATGATATTAGAAGTGGGAAGTTAATTTACGATGCGGGTAATGTGAATCAAGGATATAAATTCACAAAAGAAACATTAGATAATTATTTAGGGTATAGAAAGAAAAAGTAAATACTTACTTAGAGCTTAGATTTTAATCAAATTCATTGCTATTTCATTGTAAAGAGAAAGAAAACCCCCAATAAGCCTATGTTTATAAGGGGTTAACTTTTTTAGATGGTGGTCGAAGAGGGAATTGAACCCCCGACACAAGGATTTTCAGTCCTTTGCTCTACCAACTGAGCTATTCGACCATCTCTCAATTATAAGAACACAAAAATATTGCATTTTTATTTAATAACAAAATTTATTCTGATTTTTATGATAATTCTTCGATTAATTTCTCTCTAACCTGCTCTTTTAGAGTTCTCATCTCTTCTTTGTCTAAGTCAGCAGTTACTATAGGAGGCAGTATAGTGACATTCACCTCGCCACTTTTAATACTGAATTTGCCAGGAGGAATAATATCATAAGTCCCAGTAACTGCTACTGGTACTATTGGGCGCATAGCTTTTTCTGCGAGAAGAAATCCACCTCGTTTGAATGGTCCAACTTCACGACCAGCATCGCGGGTTCCTTCAGGGAAGATAATTATGGAAGCACCGTTTTTAGTCATTTCCAGTGCATCCATTATGCTTTGCATTGCTTTCCTTGGGTCAGTTCTGTCTATCCCAATGAACGGCGATTTACGAAGCCCGTAGCCGAAGATTGGTATCTTCTCTAGCTCACGCTTATATATTATCCGTGCATCGCCCGGAAGTGTTGCCAATAATACTGGTATGTCCAATAAGCTGGAGTGATTTGCGGCATATATATAGCTTTTGCTTGAGTCTATGTTTTCTAGTCCTGCAACTCCTAGGCGCACACCCATTACCCTAAGTAGCTTTCTGCTCCACTTTTTCGAATAGCTCGAAAAGACATCGCCGTCCTTTATCATCATCATAATCAATACACGAAAAGTGTCGACTAAGGTGATTATTATTATTAATATTATTTTAATTATGCTCATAGCTGAAGCGCGAAATTTTACTCGCTACTCTTTTGTTCAGATAATTTATACTCATCGCCTTGCCCATTATTCCCCATCTACTCTTGTTTATATCAAAAATCGATGTAGTATTATGGTGCGAAAAATGAGGTATTTCCTGCTCTAATTTGATAATATTATTAGCAGCCCATTTGTATTTACTTTTCTCGCCTATACCCCTTATCACGGGGTTTACCTTTATTTTTGCAAAGCTACCAAGCGATTCAAATATTATGTCTCCTTTCCTAAGCTCATTGATAACTTTATTGAAGAATGACATTACTTGACTATCAGTAAAATACATAAGAAGTCCTTCACATACAACTATAAAATTGTCACCACTGACTTGTTCTGGTATAACTGAGTTTTGCGTAATATCACCCGATAGCATTTTGTAGCCATCTTGCTCAGAGATTAGTTTTTGCCTTATCTCGATTACAGAATCCAAATCTATATCATACCACATATCGAACTTGTTTGCGAATCGGCTATACCTAGTATCTAACCCGCAGCCAAAGTTTAGAACCGTTTTGCCAGTACCGTCTATGGTATTTAGCATATTGTCAATAATAATGGTTCTGTTGGCTATTGCTGTAAGCAGATAATTCTTTATAAAAGGGGAGAGCTGTTGAAAGTTAAAAATTGAAATGTCTATAGATTCTATCAGCTGTACTGAAAGATGATCGTCCAGAAGGCCACCGACATTAGTCTCTTCTGCCCTTGCCCACAATGGAATAACGAGAGTCTTTTCCACGTCTGTTAGTGCTAATAATTCACTTGAACTAATCATTGTACACACCTTCATAGTGGAAGTACTTCCACGTACCGAGATAAGCTTTTTGAATATTCAAATTAGTAGTTTCAAAGTTGCTATCCAATGATTTGGTTAAGCTTGGGCTCATTTCTATTCCGTGCCAGTTCATATATCTTTTATATATTCCATTGCCATAGTTATGAAAGTCCACAACGTATATTGAGCCACCTTTTTTTAATATAGATTTAGTCTTGTTAATGTTATTGGTAAGCTCATTCAAAGAGATGGTAAAAAAATAAGCAAATATAATCTTATCAAATTTTTCATCTGGAGTAAAATTCAAGAAAGATGTATGCTCTAGTTCTACGGTATTACCCAGTTTTTTTTCAGCTAAAGAGAGCATTTCTGGAGATAGGTCAATTCCGTAAAGATTTATGTTGGATTTTTTGATTTTGTTGAGTAAATAGCCAGTACCACATCCAATTTCTAATACTCGGTCATTGGCTCTAATATTTTTATTGACTCTATCTGCAAGTTTATTTCTACCAAAAAGGAATGAGCTACGAGTAGCATCATATATTTTGTGTTGTTTCTTGTAATATCGGACTATATCTTCTGGGGAATCCAAACTATTTTGGTGTTAATTGAGTATTATTCGCTTACGATATGAGCTCTGACCTTTTATACGAACTTCACCAACGTAGTCGCCTGGTGGCAATTTTCTACCATTCTCATCTCTACCTGTCCAAGTTCTCTCGTAACTACCGGCAGGCAAGTAACCTTTGAATATAGTAGCTACTACTACGGCTTTTATAGAGTAGATAACTATCTCTACTTCAGTGTAGTTGTCAACTCTGAACTTGATGTTCCCAGAGTAATCTTCAGTTATACCAAAGAACCTACCTATATCTGAGAATGGAATTCTCATACCTTGCCAAGGGTCATAAGTTCTAGCATAAGGAACTTCGAATGCTCGCATTAGCATTTCTTGTCTTTGTACTATCATATTAGGGTCTGGTTTGAAGGCATCTGTTGGCAGGTAATCCATACCAGTTTTCTCAGCGTCAGGGTCTAAGCTTATCAATGAATAACGCACATTAAGCAAATCGTAACGTAAACGAAGCCCAATAGGCAAATTCATTCTTAGTGCTTGGAAATAGGCACTGTCCTGTTCAGGAGTTGTTTTAATTCCAGAGCTTGGCAATTCACTGTCCGATGAGTCAGTAGTAAAAACATCGAACGAAGATTGTGTGCTATCTTTTTTTAAGATAGTTTCATTGTTCTGCCCGTAAGCAAATGAAGTAAATAAGATTAGAATTGATAATCGAAGTATAGTTTTCTGCATAATTTTCATTTTAGTTAACAAACGAATAAAAGTAAATATTGTTATTCGTAATAGTCAGTAAGATAAAAAATCCCTTACAAATTTTAGTCTGTAAGGGATTCTTATAATATATTTACTTCTGAGCTGCTAAGTTAATTGTCGTTTGTCAAGTTTTTCAAGTCAGCATTAGAAAGTAAGTCACCAAATGAAATAGAACCCGCAGATGTTTTCACATTTGAAGTAGGTTTTCCTTTTGGTCCTTTATTTCTTCTTTGTTTTTTAGCGTTTAGTTTTTCTCTTTGTTCTTCAGTAAGAATTGGAGAAACAATTAAAGACTCGTCTTCAGCAGCAGCGTCAATTACTTTAACGTCTATTGATTGACCAACTTTAAGTGGTTGATCATCATCATTTTCTTTCAAAGCGTTCATACGGCTAACTGGCATAAAGGCATCAACTTCTTCGTTGATTCTTACAATAGCACCTTTTTCGAATACTCTTTGTACTACACCGTTAGTGTCGCTTCCTTTACTATACTTTTCAGTAAGTGAAGCCCAAGGGTTATCTGTATTTTGTTTTAAGCTAAGAGCAGCCTGGCCCTTTTCTTCAGAAATCTGAAGAACTTTAAGCTCTACTTCTTGTCCTTCGCTAAGTACGTCAGCAGGTTTGTCAACTCTCATTGCCCAGCTTAGTTCGCTTACTCTTAGTAAACCTTCTACACCTGGCTCTAATTCAACATAAGCGCCAAAGTTAGTCAATCTTTTTACTTTACCAGTAACTGATTCGCCAACTTTGTATTTTTCTTCTACGCCTTTCCAAGGAGAGTCTTCTAATGCTTTTCTACTTAAACTAATTTTCCCATTTTTCTTGTCGATTTCTATCACCTTCACAGTCATCTCATCACCTTTGTTATAGTGATTTTTCGGATTGTCTATGTGAGCGTGAGATAGTCTAGATACGTGAACTAAACCTTCAACTCCGCCAAGGTCGATAAATACTCCAAAATTTGTAGTTGAAGAGATGTTGCCTGTTACTTCAGCGCCAACTTTTATTTGATCCCAAATTTCTTTTAGTAACATATCTTTACGAGAAACGATTACTATTTTGCCTTCGCCTATTTGCTTAACTTCAGTTACTTTAACATCGAAGTTCTGACCGACAGCTTCGCCTAATTTTTCTTCATTAACTTTCTTTTCTAAAGTGTAGTGCGATGCAGGTAAGAATAGTGGAACACTATCATATACAACACGAAGTCCACCTTTTGCTTTGGCAATTACTTCAACATTAACTGTTTCTTCAGTACCAATTTTCTTTTCCAAAGAAGCAACTACATCATTGTAGTGAGTCTTATCTTCGGTTTCCGAATCTTCAGTGCTTTCCTCAGCTTTGGGTGCTTCAGTTTTCTCTTCTTTAGCGTCCTCAGCTTTGGGCTCTTCAGCAACTTCTTCAGTTTTTTGCTCTTCTGCTTTCGGAGTCTCTTCAGTAGGAGTTTCTACTTGCTCTGTAGCTTCGCTTGTTTTTGATTCAGCAGCATTCTCAGTGTCTGCCTGACTGTTTTCAGTGTTTTTTATTTCTTCGTTACTCATACGCTCTATAAAGATTTATTATAAATTTTTACTTCTTGATTTGACAGGATTAGCAACTTAAGTATTATAAATCTTTGAAACAAAACTTGATACTGTTTTTTGTACTTTTTTAATGTAAATAGTCAAAAAGATTTTGTTAATAAGTTATATTTAGATAATTTTGTGGTCTATTTTAAAACAATAAATGATTTACTGGTTTGTACCAAACAAAGAAGTATGAACTATAAACCGTCAGTAATCGGAGATATAATATGGCAGAACGTCGTAGATATGAAACTACTTTGATAGTAAACGCAGCGTTGGAAGACAACGAAATAGATGAACTTACTACCAAAGTTACAAAATATGTAGAAGACAATGGTGGCGAAATTGAGAATGTAAAAAACGCTGGACGTAGAAGATTGGCTTACCCAATTAACAAAAAGTACAACGGCTGCTACATTCATGTTCAATTGCTTGCTCCTTCTGATTTTCAAAACAGATACAACAAGTTCTTGGTATTAGAAGATACTATACTAAGACATTTGACTATTGATTTGCCAGATGCATTAATAGACTACAGAAAGCAAAGAGATTTGGAAGCTGGTAAAGCTACTGAAAGCAAAGAAGAAAAATCAGAATAATAAAATAAAAGAAGAAAATAATATTTAGGTATTAAAAATGAAAATAATTCTAAGACAAGATTTAGATAATTTGGGTTCAATTGGCGATGTAGTTGAAGTGAAAAACGGATACGCTCGTAACTATCTTATCCCAAGACAGTATGCTTACTACGCTTCAGATGCTGCTGTAAAGAGAATTCAGTTCGAAAGAAAGCAATATGACAAACGTCAGGAAGAGCTAAAAGGCGACGCTGAGAAATTGGCTGCTAAACTTGCTGAACAACAAGTATCAATCCCAATGAAAGTTGGTGAAGAAGGTAAATTGTTCGGTGCTGTTACTGGACAAGCTATTGCTGAGCAACTTGAGCTATTAGGCCACAAAATTGATAGAAGAGATATCATAATCGATGAGCCAATCAAATCATTGGGCGTGTTTAGTGTTAAAGTTAAATTGCACAAAGACATCATTGCTCCACTAAAAGTATGGGTAATTAGCGAAGACTAATCAACGAATACTTTTCGTAAAACATTTGAATCCCAATTCTTTTCAGAGTTGGGATTTTTTTATCTCACGAAAAATAGAACTCATCCGTCTTATATCAAAATCAACAAAAAATTGACAAGATTTGACAACAGAAAAATATTTAGAGTTTGATAATGTTACTAAGCAGTATGATAACTTTACTGCTGTTAGTGGGCTATCATTTTCAGTAAATAAAGGTGATATATTTGGGTTTCTTGGTCCAAATGGAGCAGGGAAGAGCAGTTCAATCAGAATGTTATTATCACTGATTACTCCTACTTCTGGTGATATAAAGCTTTTTGGGACCCCCATAGATAAAGACAGAAACAAAACAATAGCACAGGTTGGTGTATTGGTCGAAAAACCAGATTTTTATCCGTATCTGAGTGCCGAAAGAAACTTAGACATATTAGCTCGCCTATCAGAAATTGACAACAGAAAAAATAAAATAGATGAAGTCCTAGAATTAGTAGGGCTTTCAGAAAGAAGACACAGC
>JBDQHL010000019.1:0-24667 GCA_040264895.1 Bacteroidota bacterium | reverse complement strand
GAATGATATAACTTATCTGAAATATCTTGCAATGAGACACTCATTCTAATTGCTAGATTTGCAAATTCAGAATCTTCATAATCAAATTTGTTAATGTGCTTTATTATATTAGAGTTTAAAACTACAACATTGTTTTCTACATCATTAGCTTTCTTCTTAGACTTTTTTAATTTTTTCAAATCTTCAGCAATTAAGCCATCATTTCCTAATACAAACGCTTTAGATACTAAATTTAGGAAATCAGAGATTTCTAACATTATCTTCTTGTTAGCAACTTCATTGTTTGTTTCCTCTTTTCTTTCTTTTAAGGCTGCTTGTCTATGTTTTTCTTCTTTTTCTTTATGGTATTTAGCGCTTCTATATATTGTAAATGCAGTTAATGCAAATACAGCCAATAAGCCAACCCATTGTCCATAATAAATAGTGAAACAAATAATCATAGCACCCACAGTACCGAATATAGCTGTTACAAACCAACCACCTACAACAGTCAATACTCCCGAAACTCTATATACAGCACTATCTCTTCCCCAAGCCTTATCTGGTAAAGCTGCTGCCATAGCAACTATGAAAGTAACATAAGTAGTAGATAATGGTAATTTGTAATATGTAGCTAAAGATATAAGCGCAGATGATACAAAGAGAATTACTGCAGCCCTTAATAAATCAAATGATGGAATAACTCCATTATCATCTGCAACAGGAGTAAACTGGGATGTATCAAACCTTGAATTAACAAACCTAATTACAGATTTTGGGATAAACCTTTTTATCTCACTAAATATACCATATGTCATTCTAACTAATGAACGAGCAATAGCATTTGATTCAAATCTTTCATAACCTTCATCTTGACGACCTAAACTAATTGTAGTTGTAGCAACTGATCTTGCCTTTTTGGATATAAATAATGTAGCAACCATTATTGCACCTGATAAGAGAAGTATATATGTATTGGCAGGCATTTTCCCTTGCATTAGCGACATATCTGCCGTTAAAGGGTTTGATGTTGCCTGAGCAATGTCATATGCACTCATAGCAGCTATTGGGGCACCAATAAAATTTACTAGGTCATTAGCGGCAAATGCCATTGCTAACGCGAAAGTACCTACTAAAACAATTAACTTAAGCACATTTAATTTAGTGACTTTTTGAAGTAAGAATAAAATAACAGTCCAAAATGCATATAAATAAAGGAATATTAGTCCAATATTTTCAACAAAATAAACTTTAAAATATCCTTTCATAAAGTCAGTGTTCTTAGCACCTTTTAGTAATATGAAAAAGGATATAGCTGTTAAAGCTAGAGAACCCCATAAAGCTCCATATCTATTGAACCGTTTTTCAAAATTAAATGAGAATAAAAGTCGAGTTAAATATTGAACAAGTAATCCAAAAACAAATGCCATTAATATGGAGAGTAATATGGCGAGTATAATTGTTAGTACCATACTAACATTCATATATGTTGCTAATTCGTTGTAGTCATTAGTTGTCTGTGAGATTTTAATAATACTCATGGCAAGACCAGATCCAAATAAACCGAATACTATTGAGACGGTTGTAGATGTAGGTAGTCCAAAAGTATTGAAAGTATCTAAAAGGAGAATGTCCAAAAACATAACGGAGACAAATATTATCATTAGTTCTGGCATTAAAAAGAATTGGGGATTAAAAATACCCTTTCTTGCTACTTCCATCATGCCACCAGATACAAGCACCCCAACAAGAACACCAACTGCAGCGACAATCATAATTGTTTTCAACTTTGCTGCGTTTGCACCAATAGCTGAATTTAAGAAGTTTACGGCATCATTGGCTACACCAACAGTCAAATCTATTATTGCTAAAAATATTAGAATTACAAGGATTATAAAGTTAATATCCACTTATTTATTTTTTTATTTATGAATTATGACTTTCCAAATATAAAAAGATAAACTTATAGAATAAACTATTTTCATCATATTAACATAATCTTAACAAATATGTTAATAAATAAAATCTAAAAATTTAGTTGTTAAGCTGTCACATAGCGCGTAACCTTTAGATGTTAACTTTAATTTATAGTTCTTCTCTTTTAAATATTCATCTTTTAATAATTGAATTATAAAGTTTCGACTTTTCGATTGGAAAGAGTTATCAAATTTGCTTATAGATTTTAAATCAAGTCCCTCAGCTCTGAGTCCCAGGATTATTAACTCTTCTAACTCATCACTAGCCCCTACTTTGTATGAGTCAATAATTGGGAGTGTGTCATCTGATAGGTATTTATAATATAACTTCAAATTAGAGACATTCTTATACCTGGAATTATTGAAATAACCATGAGAAGAAGTGCCAAAAGCAAGATATTCTCCTGATCGCCACGTATTTAGATTATGATTACATTTATTATTATCTTTTGAGAAATTAGATATTTCATAGTGGTCAAACCCTTTTTCACTCAGAATCTCAATTGCTGTAAAGTACATAAATTCATCAACTTCATCATTGTATTTAACTACTTTCCCGTTTTGCATCTTATTCCAAAGCGGTGTGTTCTCTTCAAATGTTAAGTTGTAAGTGGATAGATGGTTAGTTCCCATATCTATGGCTTTTTCTAATGAATAAGTCCAACTAGCTAGAGATTGACCAGGAATAGAAAAAATAAGATCTAAGTTTATAGTTTCGATACCACTGCTAACAGCTGCAGATAATGCCCTTTCTGCTATTTTTGGGGAATGGTTTCTTTTTAGAATACCTAGCTCTCGCTTAACGAAGCTTTGTACACCTATGCTAATTCTATTTATACCAATTGATTTATATTCATTTAGCTTTTCTAAATCAATTGAAGCAGGATTCGATTCCATACTGATCTCAATATCAGGAGTAAATTCAAACGAACTTGATAATTTGTTTATTAAGCTATTTAGTTGATCAGGTGAGAGTAATGAGGGAGTGCCACCTCCAATGAATATGCTATCTATTTTTAGTTTATTACTATTCTTGGAAACGAACAAGTCTATCTCTCTTGATAATAAATCAAGATATTTACTAAGTTCGTCCTCCTCATTTTTGAGTATAAAAAAATCACAATAGCTGCAGATAGTGTTACAGAATGGGATATGAATGTATAGTCCTCTGGTCATTATTTATCGATGTCAGTAAATGAAAAATCTTCTATATTGTACTTGAGAATAATTTTACCTGAAACTGAGTTACTGCTGATAAGACCAAATGTTCGAGAGTCTTCACTGATTTCTGAGTTATCGCCTATAACAAACAAACTGTCATCAAGTGAAATATAACTAATTCTTTTCACTAATAGTTCATCATCTTTATGAAATGTAACTATATCATTTGGTAATTCTTGCTTGTATTCAAATCCAAATATGTCATAAGCAAGTTTACTAATTACAACTAACTCGCCTTTTTTGAGTGTGGGGGACATGGAATCTGAAGAAACCATCCTGATATCTACAATAAAGTGTTTTATAAATAAAACAAGACATATTGCTACTATTACTGAGAACAATATGTCTTTTATTTTCATTTCAGTTCTAACTTTAATCTATTAGATTACCAATTCTATTAAATTTGATTGTCGACAATTTATCAAAGAAATCACCAAAAGGCATATTAGTATCCCATGACCAATATACAATTAGAGGTGTTCCTGTTACATTTTCGTAAGGAATAAAGCCCCAGTCTCTACTGTCTTCACTGTTTCTTCTATTGTCTCCCATACCAAAGCAATAGTCACGTTCAACTATATACTCATTTGCAGGTTTGTCATCAATGTAAACGCTTTTACTATCAAAAGTAACATCATGTCCTTCGCGCATTATAAATATTCGCCATTTCTCAATGTTTTCACGGCTGATTGGTATTACATCACCTTCTTCAGGAATAACTAATGGTCCATAATTTGCATGAGTCCAGTTTGCACCTAAAGGAAAAGAAGCCGGTCTGTTTGGATTTTTAGAAGGGTCGAAATTAGCATTTTCAGGAAGTGATTGTTTAATTCCATTTACATAAACTACTTCATTTATTACCTGGATGGTATCACCAGCTGTTGCCATACATCTCTTCAAATAATATTGAAATTGTTGTGGTTCTACTAATCCCATTCTACCAGGGTAAATAAATACAATTACATCACCTTTCTCAGGATCTTTAATACCAGGGAATTTCACAAATGGTAATTCTTGATTTATAAAAGGAACTACTTGTGGTGTAGTTGGCCCATAAACAAACTTATTTACAAACAGGAAATCACCTGTCATTACCTCATTTTCCATAGAACCTGTTGGAACTACGAATGAAGCTACAAGTAATCCATTAATTATCATCACTACAATTACAGCACCAATAATTGTCTTTACACTTGAGAATAATTTCTCCATGAAAGACATATTTTTATATCTTTCTTTCTGTAATCGTTTTTTTTCTTTTCTTTTCTTTAAATAATCTGAAAAAGACATTTTTCCTCATTAATCAATTGAAAGTACAGCATGGAATGCTTCTTGAGGAACTTCCACGCTACCAATTTGTTTCATACGCTTTTTACCTTCTTTTTGTTTCTCTATTAGCTTACGCTTTCTAGAAATATCACCACCATAACATTTAGCAGTTACATTCTTACGCATAGCCGATATGTTTGTACGAGAAACAATTTTGTTACCGATTGCTGCTTGTATTGCTACATCGAACATCTGTCTTGGTATTAGCTCTTTTAATTTATCACAAAGTTTTTTGCCCCAAGTATATGCTTTATCTCTGTGGACAATAGAAGAAAGTGCATCAACAATATCACCGTTGAGCATTACATCTAATTTGACCAAATCACTTTCTTTCTCTCTTGAAAATTCATAATCAAGTGAAGCATAACCTCTAGTTCCTGATTTTAGTTTATCATAGAAATCAAATACTACCTCCGAAAGTGGGATCTCAAAGAGTAACTCCACTCTTGTTTCAGATAAGTACTTCTGGTCTAAAATTTCAGAACGTCTTTCCATACATAGTGACATCACATTACCTACGTATTCATCTGGAGTTATAATCTGTGCTTTAATATATGGTTCTTTTATAGTTTCAATTTTAACTCTATCTGGCATTTGTGCAGGGTTGTCAATATGTAAAACTTCACCATCAGTTTGGACTACACTATATCTAACGTTTGGTACAGTGGTAACTATGTTTTGGTTAAATTCTCTTTCTAGTCTTTCTTGAACTATTTCCATGTGTAACAATCCAAGGAAACCACAACGGAATCCAAAACCTAATGCAGAAGATGATTCTGGCTCGAATGTAACGGCACTATCATTTAATGATAATTTCGATAAAGATTCTCTTAGATCTTCAAATCCATCTGAATCTGCTGGATATATCCCAGAAAATACCATTGGCTTAACTTCTTTAAAACCTGATATAGCTTCTGTTGCACCATTTTTTTGGTGAGTAATTGTATCACCTACTTTAGTGTCAGATAGTTCCTTTATAGCAGCAGTAATATAACCAACATTACCGGCTTTAAGTGATTTTTGTTTTAATCGCTTCATTCTCATCACTCCAACTTCCTCAACTATATGCTGAGTTTTGTTGGACATGAACACTATTTTATCATTTTCTTTTATCTCACCATCTAAAACACGAATATTTACAATAACCCCTTGATAAGGATCAAAAATTGAGTCATAAATAAGCGCTTTTAGTGGTGCTTCAGGATCACCAGTTGGTGGGTCGATTCTTTTTACTATCGCTTCTAGAATATCTATTACACCTTGTCCAGACTTACCAGATGCTTCAATAATATCGTCTTCGTTTCCACCAATTAATTCCAATACTTGTGCTTTCACAGTATCTTTGGTTGTAGCGGCTGCTGGCAAATCAATCTTGTTTAGTACTGGAATTATCTCCAAGTCATTATCAATTGCCATATACAAATTACTTATTGTTTGAGCTTCCACACCTTGGGTAGCATCTACTACTAATATAGCACCCTCGCAAGCTGCCAATGATCGTGAAACCTCATAAGAGAAATCAACATGACCTGGTGTGTCAATAAGGTTAAGCATATAAGTTTCGCCATTCTTAGCTTTATATTCCATCTGAATAGCGTGTAACTTAATTGTTATGCCTCTTTCTTGTTCTAAAGCATTATTATCTAATATTTGTGCATGAATCATCTCACGTTTAGTAATAGCACCAGTAACCTCTAGTATTCTATCTGCTAACGTAGATTTACCGTGGTCAATGTGAGCGATTATGCAAAAGTTTCTAATGTTTTTCATTTAAATCCATTTGATGTAAGTTACAAAGATACTAAAGCAGTACAACTTAGTCAACGATTATTAATAATTATTGTTAGGTAATAGAGTGGAATAATTTTGATGAATGATAAAGTAAATTAATCTAAGAAAGATTTTTCATCCTTATAAACACCTGCTTGACGTGAGATGTTAAGTAGTACACCTATTGCTGCCGAATAGATAATGATTGCTGTTCCACCAAAAGAAATGAAAGGTAATGGGAGCCCAGTAGTAGGTAGAAGCCCTGTGTTAACTCCTGCATTTATGAAAACATAAATAGAGAAAGTTACAACTATACCAACAGAAAGAAAATAACCAAATGAATTTGGAGCATTTCTAGCTATCAACATTCCTCTGTAGAAGATAAAACCAAAAATAGCGATAATGAAAAACAACCCTAAAAATCCAAATTCTTCACCAATTATTGAGAAAATAAAGTCTCCATATGATTCTGGAAGAAACATATGGCTCTGACGAGATTGTCCGACACCCACACCTGAGATACCACCATTCCCAATAGCAATTAGAGCTTGTTTTAATTGGTATGAAACTGACTCACCAGCTGATTCCTCGCCACCTAAGTAAGCTTGAATCCTTGCTAATCTATAAGGTGCAGAAACTGCATAAATACCAGCTAAAACAATGCCTATTATACCAGTATAAATTAAATATAATAAGTTGACATTTCCTATGAACATCATTGAAAATGATATCATAAAAATAACAATCATAGTGGAAAAATTTGGTTGCAATGCAATGAGAACGCAAATGACTAACATCCAGATAATAAATGGAAAGAATCCGCTTTCAAATTCTTTAATTTTATCTTGTTTCCTGTCCAACATAGAGGCAAAATGAAATATAAGAGCAAACTTGGCCAATTCCGATGGCTGAATTGTAACACCACCTAAACTTATCCAACGAGATGCACCTTTGGCAGATGAACCACCAACTAAAACTATTACTAATAAAATGACTGAAATGATTAAAAGAGGCTTGGTGATTTTTTTATACTTATTGTAATCAATAGCTGAAACCACTATCATCACCACAATACCAGCTAAGATCTTAACCATATGACTAATAAAGAAAGTATCATTTGATCCAGTCTTTAATTCAGAAATTGTAGAAGATGCAGTAAAAACAACAGCTAAACTAAACAGCATTAATGCTACTATTGATAGCATTAAAAACCAATCTACTCTATTTTTTTTAGATGCTTCCACTACACTAGACTATTAACTACCTCTTTGAAAACATCACCACGATGTTCGAAATTAACAAATTCATCGAAACTTTTGCAAGCCGGTGAGAGTAATACTATATCACCATATTTTGAGTGGGCTGCAGCTTCTAGAGTTGCTTCTTTTAAGTTATTGGCAAGAAAACATTTTACTTTTCCAGAAAATTCATCGAACAGTTTATTTTTCTCTTCACCGAAGCAAATTAAATACTTTACTTTGTTCTCAACCAAATTTTCGAGTATTGAGTAATCATTATCTGCCATTGAACCACCAGCTAACCAAACCACATTTCTTGAGAATGAGTTTAGTGCATACCATGTGGAATTTACATTTGTAGCTTTAGAATCATTGATAAATTTGACACCTAACATATCTCTCACAACTTCCAATCGGTGTTGTACACCTTTGAAAGATGATACGGCATCTCTAATATCTTCATTTCTTATTTGTAAGTATTTTGCTGCTACAACTGCTGCGTATGTGTTGTATAGATTATGCTCACCAAATAGCGGCACATTGCTAATCGACATTATTTCCTCTTCTTGCTGCTTAGATTTATATACTATGTTCCCGTTTTTTTGGGATCCCCCCATAGTATTTATATTCTTGTGAATTAAAGAAATAGTTGCAATTTGGGCGTTTGTTTCAAAAGCTTCCCCACCTGAAACAAAATCATTGCTACTAATCTCATTTTTGATAATAGAATCTATTATCTCATCGTCACAATTCAAAACTAACAAATTATCTTCATTCTGATTAGATGTAATTTTCCACTTTGCACTCAAATAGTGTTTAAAACTACCATGATAGCTCAAATGGTCATTAGTTATATTCAAAAATATTGCCACATCGGCTCTGAATTTATCTATTCTATCTAACTGATAACTCGACAGTTCGACCACAAGAACATCGTCATTTCTAATCTCATTTACTACGTCTGATAAAGGAGTCCCAACATTACCTACTAGTTTTGCACTTCTACCCGATTCTTTTATTATATGAGCAATTAGAGTTGCCGTAGTAGTTTTACCGTTAGTGCCTGTAATTCCAATAATTGTTGGTGAACAAGTTAAATTCTGATACGCAAACTCAATTTCAGATATTATCCTTACGCCTACACTTTCTAATTGAGTTATGATTTTTGCTGTTGGAGGTACTCCTGGTGAGGCTACACATAATTCATATTCGCTTAGATTGTCTAAACTATTAATACCGAATTCAAAATTTATATTAAGTTTGGTTAGTTCCTCAGTTAATTTGCCTGTATGCTTAGACTTATCTGATTCTGTTAAGAACACTTGATGCCCTTTGTTAGCCGCTAATTTTGCTGCAGACACACCACTTTTTCCAGCTCCAATCACTAAAATATTCATTAATCGTCTATCTTTTATATATTGAATTTGATTTAATTACAATTTACGAAATGAAAGTTAAGAATTAATATGTCTATTTTAAGAATTTATAATTGTTATCACCCGATACTTAGAGAAAAGGCAAAGAAAGTTGAAAAATTCGACCAAGAATTAAAGGATTTTACAAACTCAATGTTGCAAACCATGTATAATGCAGATGGTATAGGGCTAGCTGCTAATCAAGTAGGAGATAGAAGAGCTATCTTCACTGTGGATATTAATACTGGTAATGAGGATAAGTCAAAATATACTCCAATTGTTATGATAAACCCTTCAATAAAATCGTTTTCCGAAGAAATTTCAACATTTCAAGAAGGTTGCCTCAGTATACCTAAATATTATGAAGATGTTGACAGACCTGAGTCAATACAGATTACTTATACTGATGTCGATATGAAAGAGAAAACTATTGAAGCTGAAGAAATATTGTCAAGAGTTATTCAACATGAATATGATCATTTAAAGGGAATTTTATTCTTCGATAGAATAACACAGCTTAAGAAAACACTTGGTAAGAAAAAGCTAAATAAAATTAAGAAAGGTGAGATGACAACATTTTATCCAATGATTAATGCAGACGGTTCAGATTTCGAACCAAATGAAAGTAAGTAATTAGCTATTTTAAAATACTTCCTACACTAAGTAGTTAAGTATTGAAAAATTATACCACATTAATACAATGAACAAAAAAAAACTCAGAAGACTTATTGAAGAGGGTGAATCTTCTACGGTTGAGTTTAAAAGAAAGCTTACTGATTCAAAAAAAATTGCAAAAGAGTTATGTGCTTTTGCTAATACAAGAGGCGGTATTCTTATTGTTGGCGTTGACGACGATAAAACTATTTGTGGAGTAATGAGCGAAAAGTCAGAGGCTAATTTAATCCGTACAGCTTGCGATTTTGATTTGCAGCCACCAATAACTCCAACTATATATAACTTTAATATTATGGGTTTCGAATTAGTTGTAGCCGAGATAGAAGAAAGCAATAACAAACCTATTAATTTACTATCCCAAAATGAAAATAATCAAACACTTAAAAGAGCATATATAAGAGTAGGTGAAAAATCTGTAATGGCTTCCAGCGAAATGGCTAGGGCATTAAGATACTTAAATAAGGGTGTTGATAGCGATGGTAATGGGGTTTCCTTTACATTTGGGAAAAATGAAAAAGCACTTTTCAAATACTTAGATGCAAATGAAAGAGCAACAGTTAATGATTTTGCTAAGCTTGTAAATATATCTCGTAGAAGGGCTGAAAGGCTTATGATAAGAATGCTAAGAGCTGGGGTACTTCAAATTCATCAAGATTCTGCCCACGATTACTTTACTGCAGTTTGAGTGAAATAAATAAAAATCTATTAATTTGTATTTGAAAAATATCTAATCAATAAATAATGTCAATGAAAATATATAAGCGACAGTTTGACTCAGGCTTAAGAACAATAATTATTCCCAAATCTACAACACCAATAGTTACTGCAAACATATCTTATAGAGTGGGCTCTAAAGATGAATCTATTGGAAAGACTGGTTTAGCACATCTGTTCGAACATTTAATGTTCGAAGGAACTCCTAATGTACCAAAGGGAAGATTTGATCAGATTTGCTCAGAAGCTGGTGGTACTAATAATGCTTACACTACCTATGATTGGACTACTTACTATATGACTTTACCGAATACGCAATTAGAACTTGCTTTGTGGTTAGAAGCAGACAGGTTGTATAATTTTGAATTACAACAGAGCGTACTTGATGTTCAAAAGGGAGTGGTTACGGAAGAAATAAGTCAGACTGTGTTTGATAGACCTTATGGACAATGGCGAGATTATCTTGCAAAGATTGCCTTCACTCAAGACTGTACATATTCATGGGAAGTTCAAGGGTTTGTAAAGGATGTTCAAAGCGTAACTTTAGACGACGCATCGGACTTTAGAAATAGGTATTATAAACCTAATAATGCTGTTCTTACTCTTTGTGGTGATATTGATGTTGAAGAAACTTACGAGCTTATTGAGAAATACTTTAATAAATCAAATGGAACTTCAAGTGAGATAACTAGGAATAATTTTGATTCTTCTATGAGAATCGATGGGAGACATGCTTCCTATGAGGATAATGTGCCACATGCTGCAGTATTTGTATCTTTCCACTGTGCAGGATTTTCAGAAGGTGACGAAGACTATGTTGCGAAAATTTATACTGATATTATGGCTAGAGGTAGAAGCTCAAAGCTATATAATTCATTAGTGTATGAATCTGAAATTGCATCACATGCAGGTGTGTTTTTTGATAAAAGAGAAAATACTTCTTTGCTTACATTCTTTATTATTGCCAATAAAGAAGAGACTTCAGCTGATGAATTATACAATAGTTTGATGGGAGAAGTACAAAAAGCAAAACAATCATCATTCTTTCAGTCTGATTTGGAACGTTCTAAAAATTATGTTAAAAAATCAGTTAGCAGTAATTATCTAAAAACTGGTGGTATTGCTGACTTGGTTTCTAAAAAAGAAATGTTTGAAAATGATCCAGAATCAGCTTTCAATCTGTTAGAAAAGTATGATGCTGTATCAATGGATGATATAGAAGATTTTATGACAAAAAGAATATCTATTGCTAAAGCCATTAGGGTCGATGTAGTGTCTAAGAAAAGCTAATGCCAAAGTAGACTAGAATCTCCGTAGCTTAGAAATCTATAATCATTGCTTAAAGCTTCATCGTAAACTTGTTTCCAGTTACCCTTTAACGTGGCAGAGACAAGAAGTAATAGAGTACTTTTTGGAACGTGAAAGTTCGTGAACATTCCATCTACAAATTTGAAATCGTATCCAGGTACAATAATTAGTTTAGTTTTTCCGATTATCCTTTCATCCTTCGATGATTGTATTAAGTTGGTTATTGACTCAAGTGGAGAAATTAATTGTCCTTCCTTATAAGGTATCCATTGACTTACGATTTTACTTTTCTTAAACTCTTCTATTTCAATACCAGCCCAATATAATGATTCAAGTGTTCTAACACTTGTAGTCCCAACACAAACTATTTTTTTCCCATTCTCTAAGTCTTCTTTGATATTTAATAAAAGTTCACTTGTAACAGAAAACATTTCTGAGTGCATTTCATGATTAGATACATCATCATCTGTAACAGGTAGAAATGTTCCTGGTCCAACATGAAGAGTTAGCTCTCTTACTTTAATACCTTTTTTCTTAAGTTTACCCATAATTTCCTCTGTAAAGTGAAGTCCAGCAGTGGGAGCCGCAATAGAGCCATCATTTTCAGCAAATACAGTTTGGTAAGTTTCTTTATCTCTATCCTCACTTTCTCTGTTCAAATAAGGGGGTAAAGGCAAAATACCATCACTCATTAGTAACTCTGAGAAAGTACAGTCGCCCCAATTAAGTTCAGCAATTACTTCGTTTCCATTCTTACTCTCAATTTTAGCAGTAAGCTTATCATTTATTTCAGATAGGGTAGAGCCAACTCTAATTTTTTTTCCACCAATTATACACTTCCATTTGCTTGATCTTCGGGCTTGTAGAGCGATTTGAGGATCAGAAGAAGGGTAAACAGGCTCCACTAATAGTAACTGTGCCTTGCCCCCGGTTTCTTTTTTCATATAGAATCTACCAGAAATAACTTTCGTCTTATTTATGTACAATGAGGTGTTGTCATCAAGTAAATTCACAACATTAGAAAACTTATGATGGCTTATCTGATTTGATACTGACCTACTAACTAATAGCTTCGAATCACTCCTATTTTCCAAAGGGTATTTAGCAATTCTCTCGGAAGTCAAGTTATAGTCGTAGTCATTAATATTTATATTTGGAAGCATTACTTTAATTATTGAGTTGCAATTGTAAACTCAACTCTCCTATTTTTTTGCTTTCCTTCTTCAGTTTTGTTCGATGCTATTGGCTTAGTTTCTCCATAACCCTTAGAAGTCAATCTATCAGAAGATATGCCCCTGTTTTGTAGCCAATTTAATACGGCCAATGCTCTCTCAGAGCTTAATTTCATATTGTTCTTATCGTTACCAACATTGTCAGTGTGACCAGATATTTCTATTGTCATTTGTTTATTATCTAATAATAAATTCTTAAGGTTTTCTAATTCATTCTCTGACTCGTCTCTAAGGATTGCTTCACCTGTGTCAAAGAAAATATTGTTCAGACGAATTGTTTGGCCCACTTCTAAAGGAACTAAGTACAAATTTCTCTCAATTTCTTTGTACTCATCTAATTGTTCTACATTCAGGTTTTGTGATACTGAACCATAACCTTCAGCTGAGGATTTGAATCCATAATTAACGCCTCTAGGTAAAATTATTTTATATTCACCTGTGTTAGGATCAGAAGAGGCAGTACCGTAATCTTTACCATCTGATAAACCGAAATAACTAATTTCCGCAGATATAGGATCATTTGTCTTTTGGTTTAATACTTGACCATAAACTAGAACAACTGGATCTGGCTGAGCAGATTTTGATAGTTCTATTTTAACAATGTCACCATCACCTTTATATCCAGGAATGTCTTTCTGATAAGAAACCATATATGCCTCATCACCACGTGCACTAATGGCAAATGAATACTCCTGTGAAGCAGTATTTATTGCAGGGCCTAAGTTTTTTGGCTCAGACCAATTTAACCAAGTATCATCTAACCTTCTAATTGTCCAAATGTCTTCTTTCCCGTAACCTGGAAGACCGCTCGTAGCATAGTATAAAGTTTTGTTATCTGCCGCCAAAAATGGATTAAAATCATCAGTGAATGTGTTTATTTTATCTCCTAAGTTCTTAGGTGCAGAATATGAACCATCTTCTTTGAGGAAACTAATATATAAGTCCATACCACCTCTAGTATCGTTTTGTTCTATTGCAGAAAACAATATCTTTTTATCTTGCGATATGAAATAAGCTACATATTTATTATTGTTGTACAGATTATCTACTTCAATCGAGGTTGGTATTTCCCATCCAGCAATTCCTTTCTTGGCAATAGATAAACCTGGTCCATCAGTATTACCTTCAGAGTCATATTTATTTGTCAAATAAGCTGTGTTGTAATCTGGGGTAATAGTGATTAGAGTGTTTGAACCAGAGTTATTTAATGGTTTTGGCATTAACTGTGGTTCCTGCCATTCATCATCTAAAAACTTAGAAAACCAAATATCTTGGTTTGCCTGCTTGCCAATTCTTACAGGGTGGTCGTCCCTAGTAAAAAATATTGTTTTACCATCAGGTGATAATTTTGGTGACAGTTCGGCAGTTGGACTATTTATAGATTCAATAGCTACCTTCTTAACATCTGTTAATGGGTTATCGACTAAATTGAACGATTTTTCGAACTCCCAAAATTTCAAATAATCAACTTCTATGTGTTGATCTTCATCAGTTAGATAAAACCCACACCAATAACCATTTGGGATAAAATATGTGTCATTGTATACATTAACACCATTTATAAAATATCTGACTAAATAATTTGTTCTTTCAACTCTAAGTGTATTCCAATCACTCTCATTTATGTGTTCAGTTTTTGTCCAACCAATTTGATCATGATACTCACTGTTATAGAATGCTTGAATCTTAAAATAACCATTATCTGAAATACTGAAGAAATAAAAATCAGTAGCGTCATTATTCATGTTCAGTATTAGTCCATATTGTGAATCTTCCTCACCATCTTCATAACGAAGTTTAGTTTCAATAATATAATTACTTTTGTTCAAATCCTCTATATCTAATAGTTCAGTTGAGAATTTATAATTGTCACCTTCGTTATAAATAAAGTTATATAAACCATCTTCTACATAGCCTTCTTTTTCATCACTTTCTTCTAAAAATAAGTGCTCGCTATTTAGTTTACCATCAAATTCTTGGTTGTATATTAATTCTTCAGCTCTGATAGTGTAAAACCCGCATATTATAACTAGCAGTAATAATTTCATTTTATAATTCTCATTTTCTAATCAAATTTTATGTAAATATAGCATTATACACGTGCATTTTTTTTCAATGTTGAAAAAAAAGGAATTTTAATTCGTTTTTTTTTATTAATAATTGTTAACTTATAACCTTATTATGTGTGTTGTAATAAAATTCAGACTAAGAATATTTTTAAGTAAAAAGTAACAAAGAATATATTAGTCTGTTAATCGAAATAGAATAAGAAATAATATTAATATTTATAGGATTAAGAAATGATAAATTATATACAAAAATTTTCGCTATTACTTGTGGCGATTCTACTTTTGGGTGTAGTTGATACTACTGCTCAGAATAAAGGAAAAGTTAAAGACAAGATGATACATGCTATGACTCAGAACCAAAATTCAAATGGTAGAGAGTTTTATGTCGCTTTTCCATATAATGATTATCAGCAACAGCCAACACAAAACTTAGCTATTTATGTAACTTCAAGTGTTGATACAAAAGTAACTATTGAGAATGAAGCTATTGCTCTGAATGTAACTAAAAATGTAAAAGCATTTGAGATTACTGAATTCTCTACTGTTCAAGGTGGATTAGGCTGGGATGCCGAAATATATGATTTTCAACGAGAGTTGGGTAAAGGTTTAAGAATTACTTCTCCTGACCCAATTGCAGTTTATTGTATGAACTCCAAAAGTGTTAGTTCAGAGGGATACCTAGCCATTCCAACAAATTATTGGGGAAAATCTTATGTCCACAATAGTATCTATGACTTTGATGAAGTAAGAGAATGGGCTGGTGGTTTTGTTGTGATTGCTCAAGAAGACTTCACTACAGTTACAATGCAATTAAAAGATGGTGCAAATAAATCACGTGGTTTTGGTGAAACAACAAAAGGTAATCAACACGGTGATGTATTAACAGCTTTCCTTATGGAAGGTGAGGTTTACGCAGTTCAAGGTACAGGTACTACTCGTGGAATTTTTGATTTAAGTGGTTCCTTAATTGATGCAGATAAGCCAATTGGTTTATTATCTTATCATAATAGAACTATGATTCCTTCTACAGTCGTTACTTCTGGTCGTGACCATATTATTGAAATGATTCCTCCTATACAAGCTTGGGGAACAGAATATGCAACAGTAGAATTCGATAGAAAAAAAGACAAAGGTGATTACTTCAGGGTAGTTGCTGGTGAAGATAATGTTACTTTCACCATTGACTGGTGGACAAAAGATGGGACTGAAAAAATTAGTAAAATTGGTCCAATTACATTGCAAGAAAAAGGAGACTGGTTTGAATACAATGGTTCGGGTGCAACAACACCTCACGATCTTGAATCAATCAGAGGTATGTCATACTTTAAGGCTGACGGACCAATTTTAGTTTGTCAATATTCTTACTCAGCAAACTATGATGGTGCTGGGGGTAATTATGACCCTTTCATGATAGTAACTACAGCAGTAGAACAATACACCAGAGAAACTGTATTCCAAACACCAAAAAACTACGGTAACAATGAGTTTAGAAATAACTTCTTTAACATCATTGCTATTGGTGACCCAGATGATGCTGCTAACCATCAAGAGTTGATAAGTTCTATCGAGATTGATGACAGACGTGTAGTTGATAAAGTTCCTTCTTTCTTAGGAAATCGTATTCCAGGTACTAATTTGTACTGGGCTTTCATTGATGATTTAGAAGCTGGTTCACACTATTTGCGTGGTAACACACCATTTGGTGGATATATCTATGGTTATGCAAGTTTTGACTCTTATGGATGGCCTGCGGCTACTTCATATAGTAACCTATCAGAAATTGATACTTTGCCTCCTATAGTGACATTCCCTCCTGCTTGTTTTGAATGGACAATAAATAATGTTGATGATCCAGAGCACGAGAGAAATGGTGCAGAAGGTGATGATCCGCGTCAAATTGACTTAGGTGTTAGAATATTACCTGAATTATTAGAAGGTAGTTTTAATTTCGATGAACCTGTATATGTTGACGATCAAGGTAACGAAGCTGAATGGAACGGTATCAATCCTAACTATGACTTTAATTATAAAGTTAAAGTTACTGACCCTTATCAAAATGCGAAAGCTATATTAAGAGTTACTGATGACGCAGGAAATTTCACAGATACTACTATTGTTTATAATGTAGATCAGATTATTTCAGATCCTGACCCAATTGTTTATGGTCAAGTAAGAGTAGGTACAGATAAGACTTTAGATGTAAATATTAGTAGTGCTTCTGAAGACCCAGTTGAAATTAGTGAAATAAAACTAAGGTTAGGTCAAGTTTATACTATAGATACAGATTTAGCATTCCTTCCATTTACTTTAGAGCCAATGGGAGATACAACTTTAACAATAACATATTCTCCAATTGATGAATATATTGATTTAGATAATGATCCACTTTTACAATTCGATTTTGATACACTAGTTGTAACAACTGGTTGTTTAGAGTGGGAATTTGCTATAGATGGTCAAGGAGTTCAACCTGAAATAATAGTTGATGATTACAATGCTGGTTTAGCTCAAGTAGGTAACTTTACTTTATCTAGTTCAAATACTTTTGATGATGGAGTATTAATTCAGAACTTTGGTACTCAAGAATTGATTATTACAGGACTTAGTGGCTTAACACAACCGTTTACTCTTCCTAATATGCCTGGTGCAAATATAACGGGTGATGAAGTTGTTTTTGATGATCCAATTATTGTTCCTGCAGATGATGGAAGTGGTAATAATATTAATGAAGTATTATTTAACCAAGATTTAGATAATAAATATTTAATACGTTTTGAACCAACATCTACTGTCAATGCAGATAATGAAATTAATGTAATTTTCGTAAGTAACGCTGCAGATGAAGACAAGGACGAAGTTTCAAGATGGTTTGGTAGAGCTCAATCATCAGGTCCACTTGTTCTTGGATACAACTTTATTGATACTAGGGTTGATGCTGTAAGTGGTGATCTTGGTTACGTAACTGTAGAAAATATTCCTTCTGATATGGGTGACCCTCAAAGTGGTAGTGTTATGGAAGTTATTCTTAATACACTTTCACTAAGAGATGGTAATGGTAACTTTAGAATTCAACCTAATGGTAAAATTTTAGGAGTTAATATAGATGGTAATGTATTGCTTGATGATATTACAGTTAATAGAGTTGATTTACACCCTGTAAATGTTGTTGAAACTGACAAGGTTACGCAGATTAGAATACCTGTTGAATTTACTCCTTTAGCTATTGGTAATCAAACTGATGCATTGATTGTAGAAATCGATGAATCTGGTCCTGGTGATAATAGATTTGAAGAAGGTATATTAACTGGTAAAGGATTTATCCCAATTATTGAAATTACTAATCAAGAATTCCCTCCGATTGAACTTGATCAAGGAATTCACCCAACACAAGGTAGAATTATTGTTTCAAACGAAACAGTACCAAAGGATGGTGAATATAGCGATGTAATTATAGAATCTATTGATTTTGACAATACATCTCCAGATGGTGGTCAATTTATTAATCTTGCTGTTGATGGAACTCCTATTGCAAACTTCAATGGAGCAACATTACAACGTGGAGATAATGTTGTAGTTACTTATGACTTCCAAACTAACGGTGCAACAGTTGGTGTAAACTATGCTAGGTTGCAAGTTATTTCGGATGCAGGTCCTGCCATAAACTTACAAGACCCAGTAACTGATAATAGTCACCTTGCCGACTTTGATGGGGATTACACAAGAGACAATCCAACTGGTTTAGCAGATGGGGGTTATATTCAAGCACCTATCTCAAGTAGTGGTGTAGCTGCATTAGGACATGATTTTGGAGCAGTGTCATTATGTGACCTTGCACCATCAACAGTTACTGTTCGTAATAACGCAAGTGGCCCTGCAGCAGTTGACGAAACTATAATTGGCGTATCTTACATTGGTGCTGACCCTACTCTTGATGTCTATCAATTTACAGTTGCTGACTATCAAGGTGTTGTATTAGCTCCTGATGAAGTAATAAATGTAGAAGTGAATTTTATACCTGGAACTAGAGAAGGTAATTATAATGGTGCTGAGTATGAATTTATTTTTGATTCAGGTAAAACTGCTCCATTTACTATGGATGGTGAAATCATTGAAGATTTATTTAGGTTGACACTTAAGCCTCACGAGAGAATTACTCCAGGTGATGTTATAGATTTAGCTGTAGCTATTGAATCTATCGATAGTGACTATGATGATGCAAAAATAAATACTATGAACGTAACTATCAGATATAAACCAGAATGGTTATCTTATACTGGTAACTCTGGTAATGGTAATCTAGTAAATTGGAATATAACTGATGTTGAAGAACAAGTACTAGTAGGTGGTGAAACTTATGTAGATCATAGATTTACATTAGAAGCACCTCAAGGTGAGACAGTAGATCAAAATGGTATATTGTTTGAACCAGAATTTACTTATCTACTACACTCAATACCAGAGGGTCAAAGTGAAGGTAACGTGAGTATTGTTCCAGAGATTAGCAATGTATTCTTTGGACAAAGAGATTTATGTATAGCTGACGAGACTGTACCTGGTTTAATAACTTCACAATTCTGTGTTCAGGACTATAGAGCAATAGACTTAGTACTAGGTGATGGTGGATTTCCATTGAAAACTGTTAGTCCTAACCCGGTTGTTGGAACATTGAACTTAGACTTTGTAGTTAGCACTGAGGCACAAGTTGACTTAGATTTAACTAACTTCGAAGGAAGAAAAGTGAAGACATTATTGAGTGGAAGACTAAATGCTGGTGAATATGAAACTGCTGCTGATGTTTCTGATTTAGCTGCAGGTGTTTATTATGTACACTATAGATATCTAGGTGTAGATGTAACTCAGAAAATAGTTATCACTAAATAATATATAACTTAGTATAAATTTTAAAGGTAGTGTTTTAATTAACACTACCTTTTTTTATTTTAAAGAAAACTAACTGCACAATTAATGAAAGAATTTATACAAGTAATACTTTAAGGATTATGCAGAAATGATGTTTACACAGTATAGAGAAATAAATTTATTCACAATAGTTTATCAACTTGAAAAAGATTCGTGAAACAATTATTTATTTTAATTGTTATAGACTAAAACAAAGGAATTATATATGAAAAGAATATTTTTAATTATCGCTGCAGTAATATTTACTGCAAGTTGTAATGAAAGCAATTCGCCCAAAGAGGCAGAGTTCGAGAGGAAAGATTTAGAAAAACCAACTGAACTTGTTGATAGGATGAGTTATACATTTGGTTATGATATTACTGAAGGTGTCAGAATGCTTGACTCTGGTAACCAAAGAGTAAACTTCGATTACTTGATTGCTGGTATCATAGATGGTATGAATGAAGATAAACCTTTGCTAGATGATGATGAAAGAATGCAATTAATTACTGAAATACAGAAAATCCAAACTGTAGAAGACAAGAAAAGATACAACCAAAAGATGAAAGAAATTCAAGAAATTGGTGAATCATTTAAAGAACTCAGTCCAAAAATGGTAGAAGAATATAAAAATAAAGATGGGTGGAAGTCAACTGAATCAGGACTACTTTATAAGGTTATAAATGAAGAAGAAGGTCCTACACCGGCGGAAAATATGGTTGTCGCTGCCAATATACATGGTGAATTACCAAATGGAGAAGTATTCGAAAATACTTTTGAGGAAGGTGGTAAACCAATAGATATGCCAATAGAAGGGTTAGTATATGGATTCAAACAAGCAATAATGATGTTAAGTGTTGGTGACGTATATAAATTTATAATACCTGCAGATATAGCATTTGGAGATGGTGGTAGTGGTTCTAGAATCCCACCTAACTCTTCTCTAAAAATGAAAATAGAGCTTGTAGAAATTATTTCGACAGTGGATGAATATAGAAAGAACATGTCTAGACCACCTGGAATGTAATTATATTTCATGAGAGTTAAAGAATGTTAAAAAAATGCCGATTCCAATAAATATGAAGTCGGCATTTTTTATATTAATATTCTAAGTTAGCTCATCTCTTTATTCTGATGTAGCTACCATAGCTACACCAAACGGTAAAGTAAAGTCAATAAACTTAATCGATAATCTGGGCTATAATTATTCTGATTGGGAGTATACAACTTCTGTAGCACTGAATATTTCAACAATTGATTCAAATAAACTTATTCTTTCAAAGGACTACTCATTGGAACTCTGAGTAGGTGATGATGAATTAATTGCCAATGCTTTTGGTCAATCAATATCTTATAATATGGGAATGCCTGCATTATATTATAAAAATAGAATAATTGTACCGTTCAGATATTATATATCCTCACTCGATTCACTTGGCCTTTGTAAAGTAATTTCAACTGAGAATAATTCGTTTACAATTGAAGAAACAAACTATCTTAAGAATGTACCATTCTTAGAGCAATATAGTCACAAATTTAATATGGTCTATTACAAAAAGGTTTATAACGAAGTTATGGGCAAGTATAAGAAAACATACTATAAACCCGCTCCTAAGAGAGACAAGTCGATTGAGAAGTTAAGAAGATGCAATGAGTGAAAAGAAAGAACCAGGGAGTGAAAACACGCCTAAAAAAGACACTTACTACGATATTCCTAGGGATTTGAATAGGGAAGAAGTACTAAAGAAAAAGAAAAATTAAATCATTAGTTTTAGCTTCTCAAAATCTTCTTCAGTGTCAATTCCCAATATTTCTTCTTTTGTTTCAAGGCAAAAATATCTTGAGTTATTTAACAATAGTCTAAGCTGCTCTAATTTTTCAGCTTCCTCCAAATCAGTTGTTTCTAACATAGAAAACTTTTCTAATGCTCCTGATCTATAAGCATAGAGACCAATATGTTTCCAATATCGGTGCTTGTCAATATGATTTTCAGGTTTATCTCTGTAATAGGGTATTGGGCTTCGAGAAAAATACAGTGCTTCACCATCTATATTTCTTACTACCTTGACTATATTAGGATTAGATAGCTCATTTTCACTTTCAATTCTTTTTACTAATGTACCAACATCGCACAACGAAGTCGAAAAACCTACAAACAAATCGTCTATTAGCCTTGAAGATAAAAGTGGCTCATCACCTTGAATATTAAATATAATATCGTATTCTATATCTAGTCGCTTACTAGCCCACGCAATTCTGTCAGTTCCTGTAGTGAAGCTATTTGGAGTTTTTATTGATTTTGCATCAAATTTATTTGCTTCTTCTATTATTTCGTCATCTTCTGTTGCTATAATTACATCGCTCAAAATATCAGATTTTTTAGCATTCTCATATACCATTTGGATTAGAGACTTGCCATTAATTTTTTTTAGAATTTTCCTCGGGAATCTGGTAGATGATAACCTTGCTGGAATAATACCAACTGCAGTCATTTTTCTTTCATATCTGTTCAATCGAACACCTTTGGAACTTTGAAGAAAGTATCATTGTGTTTTGGTGCATTTTTCATTGCTTCCTTAACAGTTATTGACTCTTTCACATCATCATCTCTCATTACATTAGTCGAATCTAATACATGAGTCATAGGCTCTACACCCTCCAAATCAATTTTACTCAACTCATCAATATAATTAAGAATTTTATCAAATTGGGGTGTTATTGTTTCTAATTCGCTATCTGAAAATTCTAGATTTGCAAGCTTAGAAACATTTTTTATAATTTCATTAATATTTTCCATAATCGGATACTATAGTTTCTGTTTTAATAATATATACAAATATAGCAAATTGAATTTAAAATGGTGTCCATACAAAACTAAAAAATGGTGCTACTGCCGGAGCAGTAAAAAATGCCAACCCAAAATCTGCACCAAACTCAGTATTTGCTATTCTAAAACCTAGAAGAACGTCTGTGTTTTGTGGCTTCGCAATATTCGAATTCCAAAGTTCACCAATAAAGTGAATACCGTGCCAGTGAGTAAATTTTGTGTCCAACCCAATTGATAATCCTACTGAGCCGTTAGCGTAATTTATATCGAATACATTCTCTTGAAAACTAGCCTGGTTCAGATCATTAGAACCAATTTTAGAAAACAATGCCAAAGATATTCTCGATCTTTTTCTTTTAAAAGTAGCAACTGAGTAAGCATGAATAAATCTATTGTCATGATTTATAAATGCTAGATTACCACCTACAGCTAACTGAAAGTTACCTTCAAATGATTCGTACTCTTCTTTGAGAACCGTAAATTTCATATTAAGATTAGAAATTTGTTCTCTACTAGCAATTGTTGGAATTATACTTCTTCCGGCTGTAATTGATATTTTATCTAATATTCCTACACCAGCTCTGAGAAACAGTAATTCATAATTCCCAATAAAATGATCATCACCTATTGGTTCAGCGGTAGGCATAAAGTAAATCCTGTGACCATGACGATAGTAATCTTCTTCAAGGTAATGTTCTTCTATTTGATTATAAAATATTACAGCTTCACCCAATTGAGTTTCTACAGATATACCCTTTCCATACTCGTCAACTTCAACTTTGTTATTTACAATACCTGTAATTAAATCGCCATTTTTCAATTTAAATATGTATACTTTGTTGAACTCTAAATCAAGAGATTGAGCAGATATTGCAGAAACAAGAATTAAAAAAAATGCTATGGGTACTATTTTAATCAAATTGAATTTAATCTTTATTTCTTTCTGATAGTGCTAACTGACCACAAGCAGCGTCTATGTCACTACCAAAAGTATCTCTTATGGTAACAACACCACCAAAGTTTCTAATCTCATTTGCAAATTCTGTCAATCTTTCAGAACTCGAGGCCACTAGTGTTTCAGCTATACCTGTTGGTTCTGTGAATGAAATATCATTGAATGGAATCAGATTAATACGTGATGGAACTCTTTTGCTAATTTTAGCAAGTCGCTTAGCATCTTCTTTTGTGTCATTCATTCCTTTGAATGGTATATACTCATATGTAATATTTAGTTTAGTTGCTCTGTAGTATTCTTCAACTGCGCCCATCAGAATTGATATGTCAGCTTTTAAATTAATAGGCATGATTTTATCTCTAAATCCATTAGTTGTACCATGAAGGGATATTGCCAATTTTGGAGGACTTTTTAATTTTGCTAATTTTTTAATACTTGGTACAACTCCTGATGTAGAAACGGTAATTTTTCGTCTTGACATCATGTCTGTATCTGGATGAGTTAAAATATTAACAGCTTTTGCTACGTTTTTATAATTCAAAAGGGGTTCACCCATTCCCATAAAAACTACGTTTGTAACTTTTGTATCTAAATCTGCTTCTATCTCTAATATTTGAGATAAAATTTCATGCGTTTCTAAATTCCTCTCTAAATCCATGGTGCCAGTTGCGCAAAATTTACAACTTAAACTACATCCAACTTGACTCGAAATACAAAGTGTGTTTCTAATATTCTTTTCTTCTGACTCGTCATACCAAGGCATAAAAACTGCCTCAATACTTTTATCATCAAACATAGTGAATAAATACTTTATTGAGCCATCTACTGAAGTCTGTTTATTAATTGATTTAAATGACTTTAAGGTGTATTCTTGTGATAAATCATTTCTTAAGTCCTTAGATAAAGTAGTAATACTATGGATATCATCCACTTTTGTTGAATATAGAGCTGTAAATAATTGATCAGCTCTAAATTTTGGTAAACCTTTTGATTTAGCTATTTCAATTATATCTGAATATTCAAAGTTTCTTAAATTTTCTTTTTTGTTGTTCTTTATTTG
>JBDQHL010000018.1:0-25145 GCA_040264895.1 Bacteroidota bacterium | reverse complement strand
GAGTTATATTTGAGGTGTTAATTAAAACTTCCTAAAATAACGAATTATTAGGGATAATTATTTTTAATCAAAAAAAATCCTACTCCTAATAAAAGGAGTAGGATAATAAATTATAATTATTTACTAAGATTACTTAGTAATAACTACAGGTAACTGAGTAGTTTTACCATCAACGATAGCGTTGATATAGTAAGTACCAGAAGTCAACTCAGAAGAATTGAAATCAAGAGATTCACTCATAGTTACACCGTTAAATAAGTTACCTAAAGATTTACCAGTAGCATCAATCAATTCTAATGAAACATTAGCAGATTGATTTACTTGTAATTCAATTTTAGAATCATCAACTACAGGATTAGGAACCATTTTCATTTCGAATAAACCTGAAATGATACCGTTCACAGATGTAGTTGCAGTTTTACCAGATAATGGAACAGTAACTGTGGCATTATCAGGATCATTAGTTGTACACATCATTTCGTCAGTAAATTCACCATCTTTTGTAGGCTCAAAGTTAACTAACATATTTTGAGAAGCACCCGCTTCAATAGTAATTGGGAAAGAACCCTCTACTGAGAACATTTCTCCTGTTTTGAAAGTAACTTCAGAAATAATTAAATCAGCATTACCATTATTAGTAACTCTTACAGCTTCAGTAGCAGATTTACCTGTTTCTACTGTACCAAAATTAACGCTTGATACATTTAATGAAACAGAAGGACCTGCAGCTGCTTCAGCAGTCAACCAAGTTAAAGATTTGTCCACAAGGTCAACTAGACTTGCAGAAGGCATTGGGTCAAGTGCAAAAGTCATAAATACAATTCTTTGACCATTATTATCTACTCTAACACCACAAACATTGTTTTCTTTATTTATGGAATTAGAAATTGATGGATCTACAGTTAAAAATGCCTTTCCATTAGAACCAGAAGCCATTTTAAAACTTGAGAAGTATTGTGCATAGAATGGGTAACTAGTTTGATTATACACTGCATTGTAATTAGCAATAGTCATTCCATCTGAGATAGGATCACCAGAAACACCATTCAATGTTAATCTAGCTAATTGACCTTGTTGGTTCAATATTTGAATTGCATTACCAAACTCTACACCAAGTGTATTAGTGAAAAAGCTTCTTGCTTCAGCAGAAACAGTAATTCCACCATTAGCTAATAAACCTCCATAATTAATCACATCATAACATGCTGCAATTAATATATCGCCACCATTAGCAGCAACTGTGTTTATCAGACTAAGCATTGCTCTATTACTAGACGAGCTCATAAGTAATGTTGCTTCTGTAGAAGTAACAATCATTGTTTTAAAGTTCTCCATCTGAGGGAAATTACTTATTACATCAGCTGTTCCACCAACTAATACAGGATTTGAAACTGCTGAAGACATGCCTATAGCTTGTGCTGTAGGAGCTATTCCATCGTCATATCCAAATACAATTGCATTTTCGATTTTTTCTGACATATAGTATGCCGTTATACTAGTGTTAACTCCAATTCTATCTTCGGTAGTTTCAGGCTCTATTGCAACTTCTACTTGAGCATAACCTTCAATATTGTTTTTGTTTACTGTTAAAGTAAAAGTCTTAGAACCCATTGCAGGAATATTTAAAGTGTTGTTACTTATTTCAACATTCCAGCCTTCAGGAATCAAAGATGCTTCAGTGTCAATAGAAAGATTAGTATTAATTGCCCAATCATTTTCATTTGTTACTGTTACAGTAACTTCATTATCTTCATTATCCGAGATTGAAGTGTACATGTTGTCAGCTTCAGCTGCAACTCTGTTCTTCTCTTTTACAACTTTACCAACTCTGTCAGCATTAATGATTTCTTGGTTCTTTGTATTGTGAACAACAGCAACGAAGAATACATTCTCGTTGTTTTGAATATTCAAACCATCAATATTGCCAGTATATTTTTTTGTATAAGTATCAGCAGCAGCAGGCATAGGGAAACCATCAGTGTCTCCTAATACACCACCGTGTGCTTTTCTAAATACATCCATGTGCTGAAAAGAAGGAATTGGATTTGGTTGTTCATAAAACTTTGAATCTTCATAACCTTTTCTACCACTTAAGTAGTTAGCTTGATCCCAACCATTTCCAGAACCAGTAACGTAGTCCTCAAGAACCCAAAGATTCCAAGCTAATTGATCGTTTACAGTTGATTCAACATCAGCAGTGATAGAAGCAGTATAAGCACCTGTAGATGCATCATAATCAACTTCTAAAGATACGCCTACTGGTACATCTGTATTTACTTGAGTTAACGCCATTGGTCTCCAAGCATTATCGCTTTGTGCGATTCTGCCACCATTAACAACTCGGTTAACAGAGCCATTAGGGTAACCTTGTAATCCGATTTGTTTTGCTAAAGGACCTTGATAAGTTGCAACAGACATGTTGTCACCATTGTGTACACCTACACCAATGATCATATCACCAAATTCGTTTTCTAACTCTTCTAAAGTCTCCATACCTCGCGTACACCAACCACACCAAGCGCCAGTGTGATCTTCTAATACTACTTTTCTTTTAGCAGCGTCTGCATCTACTGATGCGAAAATCCCAGTTGCAACTACCGTTAGTGCAACTAAGAATAATGTAAATTTATTATTCATAATAAACCTCTATTAAATTATTGAAAATTTGTTTTTGAATGTTCTATATTATATTATGACAAACGTAATAGTCTAAGTTACAAAAAGTGTTTAATAAATTCAACACCTTTTTTTTAAAATAAAAGCATTATTCACTTGAATAATATATTCCTATTCCTTAGTTTTGTATTCTTATTTATGGCGGTCGTAGCTCAGTTGGTAGA
Source organism: Bacteroidota bacterium (assembly GCA_040264895.1). Lineage (GTDB taxonomy): Bacteria > Bacteroidota > Ignavibacteria > Kapaibacteriales > UBA2268 > PGYR01. The sequence continues at coordinate 22,305 of JBDQHL010000018.1, read as the reverse complement.
GCCCTGGTTTGTGGTTCCAGTTGTCGCGGGTTCAAGTCCCGTCGGTCGCCCAGAGCATAGAGTTTTATTTATGCAACAAAAAAAGCCAATCTCGTCGATTGGCTTTTTCTTATTTTAATCTGTTTTTTTATCATATTTTAACTTTATTCTTTACTTGTCAATTACTTGACAAAGACCGTTTTCTACATCTTCCATCACTTTTTTGTACTTAACATCTTTCACTACTTTGCCGTCTTGATATTTGACAGTTATTCTATCATTTCTCCCTATATCAACTTTTTGTGGTCCTTCGTCTCTCACCGTAGTAGCTTGACCACCCTGCGGTCCTTGTTGTGTTGGAGCAGCAGCTGCACCCACTCCTGCCGGTTGACCTTGTGGTACATCATTCCTTCGTTCGTATTTTATATTTTTATTAACATCGCTAGGAGTTAGAAATAACCTTTGCTCTCTTCTTGTTGACTCTTTTCCTTTTTCATCAACAGACTTCACTTCCCTTTCTACAACTTGTGGGAAATATTTGAATGCAAAGTGCACAGTAGCTTCATTCACTTCACTTAAGAAAGCAAGGAATTCTTGATATGCTTCTTGTTTGTATTCCAGTAGTGGGTCTTTTTGGCCATAAGAGCGTAAGTGAATACCTTCCTTCAGGTCATCCATAATTCTTAAATGCTCTTTCCATTTCTCGTCAATAGTTCTCAAAGCTGCAACTTTTTCAAGTTGTTTCATAAATTCTGGACTTGTTAATTCTTCTTTCTTCTTATAAAATTCCTCAGAAGCATTTATTATTTCTTCAACAAATTCCTCTTCCGTCATATTTTGAAATTGGTCATTTGTAATTTCTATATTCAGAAGTAACTTTGCTCTAATTTCATCAGTTAATTCTTTTGTAATATCTTCTTCTTTTCCAGTGTACTCTTGGTACCAGTCAGAAGCCATATCTTCAATATATTCGAAGAATTCACCTTTCAATCTATCACCACGAAGTGCTTGTTTTCTTCTGGTATATACTACTTCACGCTGCTGATTCATTACGTCATCATAATCAATCAATCTCTTTCTAACTGCGAAGTTGTTCTCTTCTACTTTTTTCTGAGCTTTTTCAACTGACTTTGTAATCATATTGTGCTCTATTGCCTCACCTTCAGGAATATTTAGTTTTTCCATAACAGAGGCAATTCTATCGCCGCCAGCACCAAATAATCTGATTAAGTTATCTTCTAATGAAATGTAAAACTGAGAGCTACCAGGATCACCTTGACGCCCAGCACGACCTCTTAACTGTCTATCAATTCTTCTGGAATCGTGTCTTTCTGAACCCAGAATAGCAAGACCGCCACTTTCTTTTACATCTGGATCTATCTTAATATCTGTACCACGACCAGCCATATTTGTTGCAATAGTAATCGCGCCTTTTTTACCAGCACTTGCTACAATATCTGCTTCTCTAGCATGCTGCTTAGCGTTTAGTACATTATGTTTAATTTTTCTTCTGGTTAGTAGCTTATCAAGTATCTCAGATACCTCTACATTTGGTGTACCTACCAAAACAGCTTGTCCATTTTCCGTTAATTTAACAACTTCATCTCTTAAAGCATTATATTTTTCACGTTTTGTTTTGAAGATTAAATCATTTTTATCATCTCTTTGTATAGGAACATTTGTAGGGATAACTACTACTTCTAGCCCATAAATTTTATCAAATTCTGCTTCTTCAGTCTCCGCTGTACCGGTCATACCTGCAAGTTTGTTATATTGTCGGTAGTAGTTTTGTAGTGTGATAGTTGCAAGAGTTTGTGTATCTCTTTCAACTTTTACGTTTTCTTTTGCTTCAATTGCTTGGTGTAGCCCCTCGGAATATCTTCTGCCATCCAAAACACGACCTGTGTGCTCATCTACAATCTGCACTTTCCCTTCTTGAACCACATAGTCTACATTATTCTCGTAAAGAGAATATGCTCTTAGTAGCTGAAGAACAGTATGAACTGTATCACTTCTCTCAGCATAGACTCTATTTACTTCCATTTTTTGTTTTTCTTTCTCATCTTCACTCAATTCACTATTACCCTCTATCTCGCTCATCTGAGAAGTTATATCAGGTAAAAGATAAGTGTCTTTATCCTCAAGGTTGCCACTTAGTAGTTCGCGACCTTTTTCTTGCAAATCTATCTGATGGTTTTTCTCATCAATAGTGTAATAAAGATTATCATCAATTTCTCTCATCATCTGACCTTGATCACGCATGTGATCTAATTCAACTTGATGTTTTAATTTCTGTATCTCTGGTTCTTGCATCATTTTAAGTAGACGGCGGTGCTTAGGCAAACCACGTGAAGCCTTCAACATTAGCACACCTGCCTTCTCTTTATCTTCTTTCTTATCTGATTGTAATAATTCTTGAGCTTCTTTTAGGTAAAAATTTACTAGCTTAGTTTGGGCATTAACCAAAGAATTTACTCCTGGTTTTAACTGATCAAATATTTGGTCAGTTTTTCCCACTGGACCAGATATAATCAAAGGTGTTCTTGCCTCATCAACAAGTACTGAGTCAATCTCATCAACTATTGAGAACCAGTGACCTCTCTGTACCATATGTTCTTGGTCCACTACCATATTGTCTCTTAGGTAATCAAAACCAAATTCATTGTTAGTACCGTAAGTAATATCTCGGTTGTAAATTTCTTTTCTCTGAGCATTATTCATTTTAGCTTCAATAGAACCAACTGTAATACCCAAGAAGTCAAATACTGGCTTCATCCATGCGCAATCACGTCTTGCTAAATAGTCATTCACAGTTACTAAGTGAAGACCTTTACCAGCAAGCGCATTTAAATACATTGGCATAATAGAAACTAATGTTTTACCTTCACCCGTTTGCATCTCTGCAATTTTACCTTGGTGGATCACAATGGCACCAATAAGTTGCACATCGTATGGAATCATATTCCAAACATTGTGGTTACCAACATATTCGTAGCTATGTTTTGATTCTGTTAACCTACGACAAACATCTTTTACTACAGCAAATGCTTCTGGAAGAATATCATTAAGCACTTCTTCAGTAACTTCAAATATCTCTTTATCGATTTCTTTTATTTCATCGTAGAAAGTTTGAACTTCTTTGTGATTATATGAGTTCTCAGCTAACTTTGTTTCTATCTCACTTTTTCTAGATTCTAAATCGGCAAGAGTATTATTTATCTTTGACTTAAACTCATCTGTTTTAGCCTTGATTTCATCATCTGTTTTTGTATTAAGTCCAGAATATATTTCGTTTATTTTGTCAACTATTGGTTGAATATCTTTAATGTCTTTTTCTGATTTTTTACCACCAAAGACTTTCGCAATTAAATTCAGCATAATTTTAAATTCGTATTAATTATATAACTTTTTATTAGTTTTACGTTTGAGTACAATCGTATAGACTACAAAGTTAGTAATTTAACTTAAAAAAGGATAAATAGCGATGAAAATAATGGGAATTGATGATAATTTTTTAGGATTAGAGCAAGATAACTCAAATTTAGAGAATAGTGAAATTACTATTGTATCAGCCCCTTATGAACATACTGTTAGTTATGGTGGTGGCACTAAACATGGACCTGATGGTATAATAAAAGCCAGTCAGTTTGTTGAATTCTACGATGAGGAGTTTGAAAAAGAGCTATGTTTTGAGAAAGGTATTGCAACAATAGAGCCATTAAATTTCGGTAATAAAGTAGATGCAAATGCACTGAATATGATTTATGAACAAGTTGCTTCACTCATAAAAATGGACAAGTTTGTTATAACCCTCGGTGGTGAGCATACTATTTCATCAGCTCCAATAAAGGCACATTATGAAAAATATACTAATATGAGTGTGCTCCAATTCGATGCCCATTCAGATTTTCGCGATTCTTATGAAGGGTCTATTTACTCTCACGCATCAGTGATGGCAAGAGTAGCAGAATTTTTTCCAAATGACAAAATCACCCAAGTTGGAATACGAGCACAATGCAAAGAAGAAGCAGATTTTATAAAAAAGAACAATGTTAATACATTTTATGCGAACTCTATAAGAAGAGGAGTTCACGGAACTGACTGGCAGCAATCAGTAGTTGACACACTCACTAATGAAGTATATATAACTTTTGATGTAGATTATTTTGATCCCTCCATAATGCCATCTACTGGAACACCAGAACCAGATGGTTTCTTATATCATGAGACAATTGAATTAATAAGAAAAATAAAAGAAAGTGGACGTAAATTAGTAGGATTCGATGTAGTAGAATTAGCTCCAAAGGAAGGACTAAGTCACCCAGATATACTTACCGCTTCACTTATTTATAAGATAATGAATGTTTGTTTGTAAGGATAAAAAAAGTCAGTCTTAATTAAAGACTGACTTTCTTATAAAATTCTAACTAATACTATTATTACTTACTCACCAGAAGAATTTACCTTTGCTTTTTCTGCTTGCATTCTTTTATAATCAGCAAGGAAAGCATCAAGACCTTTGTCTGTTAGTGGGTGATTAAGAGATTGCATAAGCACTTTGTGTGGAACTGTTGCAATATCGGCACCTGCCATAGCAGCCCCAATTAAGTGTCTTTGGTGACGAACAGATGCAGCTATAATCTCTGATTCGTATAGGTTTACATCCCATATCTCAGCTACTTCTTCAACTACTTGGTTGCCATCGTGTGATATGTCGTCTAATCTTCCCATAAATATTGATACATATGTCGCACCAGCATTGTTTGCAGCTATTGCTTGAGTAGGAGAAAAAATAAGGGTTACGTTCGTAGGAATATCTTGTTTAGCAAGTGCATTCACAGCTTTCAGTCCTTCCCCAATCATAGGTATTTTAATCGTTGCTTCAGGAAACCACGATAGAATATCGTCAGCTTCTCTTAGCATATCATCTTTTTGAGTAGAGTTAACCTCTACTGAAAGATGCCCACCTACTAATTCATGTATTTCTAAAATTCTTTTCTTAACATCTACGTTAGGGTCTTCTTTTGCTAACAAACTCGGATTAGTAGTAACCCCATCTATTATTCCCATTTCGTTGACTTCGCGGATGTGATCTATATTTGCAGTATCTATATATAATTGCATATTGTAATTCTGTTGTGATTAATTGGTGTAATGTTAAACAAATCTAATGATTTAGTTTGTATAAATAAAATTTATTCTTCTTCATCCGAATCATTCGGAGGTAATATTTTTAGTATTGGCATTAAGGCGTTAAATGCTTTTCTGAGCTCATCTAATGTACCGTTGTTCTCAATTGTGAAATCAGCCAATTTTTTCTTTTCAATTGGGTTTAACTGAGAGTTCATAATTGTTCTAATTTTTTCTTCAGTCAAACCACTTCGTGCAACTACCCTATCTATTACCTTTTCTTCATCAGTGAATACTGTAACAATATAGTCATATCCCTCAGCCATTCCTGACTCGTACATTAGTGCACTTTCTACGAAAATTTTTTTTTCACCCTCGTCTGCTAATTTGTCTAATTGTGTTACTATTTGTTCAATAGCATAAGGATGCACAATTTGATTTATTTTTTTCACTTTTGAATGTATTGGACTGAATATCAAGTCAGATATTTTTGTCTTATTGAGATCTCCATTTTCATTGTAAATCTCATCTCCGAATGCATCAATTAGTTTACTCTTAAGCTCTTCGTTAGTCCTCATTTGTTCTTTAGCAATGGCATCTGAAGAGATAACTTTATATCCTTCTTCTTCAATCCAATTTGCTATGGTAGATTTTCCGGAGCCGATGCCACCTGTAATACCAATAATTACTATATCATCATGCTTAGTCATTCCTAAACCATTTCCTCTTCTAATTCTTCTTCCGTTGGCATTTTGCTGATATTTTCTCTTATAAAGAACAACCCACCCAGTAATAATTCCATTAGCTTAGAGGCTGCGTGTGCAACAGTAGCATAGGCAAGACCTACTTCAGATCCAATTCCATAAAGCTGAACCAATGCAGTGGTCACTAAATAATGGTAAACACCTATAGCACCCGGAGTTGGAGCAATAGTAACGCCTATACCAGATACAATCACGAGAAGGAGTGCATCTTCAATTCCAAGGTTGTAAGTAGTTTCAAAACCAAATGCAAAGAATAACAAATATAGAGGAAGTGCATAGAGCACCCAGATAAACAATGACTCGGCAGCTATACGGGCATATTTAGATGGTCTTTTTATGATTGCAAAACCTTGTCTAAATTTTTCGAATAGTTCATTGAGCTTATCATATATACTATCAGAAAATGGCTTAATCAATTTGTCTAGTACAAACTTGACAGTAGGTGGATAAAGTGCTAAGAATAAAACCAATAGAATAAATCCAGAAACAAAAACTAATTTCATTGGGTCGGTATCTTCTGGAAATGCTTTTAATACTTGGTCACTATTCCATATCAATACTATTGCAATAAGAACACCTAGAGTAATTAAATCTAATATTCTTTCTACTAGAATAGTAGCAAATGTGCTAGAGTATGATATTTTCTCTCTTTTACTATATATATATGGACGTACTAACTCACCACCCCTAGGAGATACATTGTTAAACAAGTATCCAACCATAGTAGCGGAAAATAAGTTCTTTATTGACTTTGCTTCGTGGAATGGTGATAAGAACAACTTCCATCTAATGGCTCTCATCAAGTGAGATAGAACAACAATTGGAATTGGAGCTATCACCCAAAAATAGTTGATATCGAGAATTGCAATGTAAAGTTTATCGAAATCGATACCATCTATCGTGAGATAAACAGAACCAACCAATAAAATTAGTGAAATCCCATACTTCAATATTGTTTTTAATTTGCCCAAACTACCTTTGTTCTTTACCCCATAATTGTACTAATTTTAACATAGTTTCTATAGTCAACTCTAAAAAGTCAACAGAAAGCCATTCCTTATTGCTGTGGAAATTCTGCCCACCAGTATAAATATTAGGCGTTGGTAATCCCATTTCAGTTAATCTTGAGCCATCTGTACCACCTCTTATTGGTTCCCAAACTGGGTTTGCACCAACTTCGTCTGCTGCTTTGTATAGCAATTCTAAACCAATTGGGTTCTCTGTTAATACATCATACATATTTCTGTATGATTTCTTAACAAGTAAGTCTATTTTTGCTTTAGGAAAGCTTGGCTGTACTTCAGCTATAATTTTTTCTACTATTTTTTTCTGCTCTTCTAATCCTTCAGATTTAAAGTCTCTGAAAAGTAACATAAGAGACGATTTGCCAACACGTGCATCTAATTCGTGAGGATGGATATAAGGTTCAGACCCTTCAGTCGTTTCTGGTGCCATATCTTTAGGTAACTTGGCTATTATCTCACTGATTACTCTGATTGAGTTAACCATTCTGTCTTTTGCTTCGCCTGGGTGAATTTCATTCCCCGTTACAGTAATCCAAGCATGGTCAGCACTAAAAGTTTCTTTATTTATTTCACCAGGTAAACCACCATCGATAGTGTAAGCGTACTCACATCCAAATTTCTCAATGTCAAATTTATCTGCGCCACGTCCTATTTCCTCGTCAGGAGTAAAGCCTATCTTAACTGGTCCGTGCTTAATTGTGTCATCTGAAGTAAGTATTTCAGCCATTTTCATAATAGCTGAAACTCCAGATTTATCATCTGAACTCAGAAGTGTTTTACCATCAGTAGTTACAATTGTGTGACCTATGCACTTTGCTAAACCAGGATTCTCATTTTCCTTTATATACTCATCACTTTCACCAAGCTGTATGTCACCACCTTGATAATTTTCTACTATTTGAGGATTCACTCCAGTTGCATTAAAATCGGGTGATGTATCCATATGGCATACAAAGCCAACAGCAGGCACATTACCATCAACATTACTTGGGATAGTAGCATAAACATAACACTCATCAGTAAGCTCAACATCTTTTATTCCCATTTCTTTCAACTCTTTGACTAGTAATTTAGCTAAGTCAAACTGCTTTTCAGTTGATGGAATAGTTTTACTTTTTGGGTCAGATTGAGTGTCTATTTTCGCATATCTTATAAATTTATCGAGTACCTTTTCGCTCATAATATTCTATTTTGTTATTATTTATAGATTGCAAAAATACAAATTTCATATGATAATACTTAACTTTTGTATTAACAAAGACGTATAATTGGCAGTTTCAACCAAATAAACCCCAAGGAAAAATTATGAGAAAAATAATACTATTGTTAGTCGCCAGTACTCTGTTTGCGTACTCACAGGAGCGAAAAGATGTAGATGTGACTATATATAACACTAACTTAGGTGTAGTAAAAGAAACCCGAGAAATTGATTTAAAAAGCGGCACAACTGAAGTATTTATAAAAGATGTTCCTACAGGAATCAATACATCAAGTGTAAAAATAGGATTGGATGGAAAAGTAATAGAGCAAAACTACAGATATGACTTGGCAAGCCCACGTTCACTTATGCAGCATTTCATAGATAAAAAAATCAAATTAGTTAGTAAAGATGTAACCATAGAAGGTACACTAATATCAGCTTCAGGGAACTCAATAGTAATCAACTCAAATGATGGTGGATTGATGATACTTCCTTCGCTGGAAGGATTCAATATTTCGCTCGATTATATGCCTGAAGGTTTGCTAACTAAACCAACTTTAGTTTGGAAAGTTCAAACTACAAAGAGCGGAAAACAGGATGCAAATCTAACTTACCAAACTAGTGGCATGAGTTGGACGGCTGAATACGTTGCTACATTAAATAAAGATGATAATAAATTAGACCTAAATGCATGGGTAAACGTATCAAACAACTCGGGTGGTACATTCAAAAACGCAAAGCTCAAACTAGTCGCAGGAGACATAAATAGAGCTAATAGTTTTATGGGTGGATATGGATATAGTAATGATTATAGACCTCAGCAAAAAATGGTAGCTGAATCTGATTTAATTGAAGAGAAGAAATTCTTTGAGTATCACATATATGAAGTAGCTAACAAGACTGACTTGCTAAATAATGAGAACAAGCAAATCGGAATGTTCAATGCCAATGAAATAAGTGTAATGAAGAAATTCACATATAACAGCCGTGGCTCAAATATTAAGAAACAAAAACCAGCAGTTAGTATTGAGTTCAAAAATTCAAAACAAAATAATTTAGGATTGCCAATACCGAAAGGAATAGTTCGGATTTACAAAGATGATGGCGAATCCGTAGAGTTAATTGGTGAAGATAATGTTGACCATACTGCTAAAAACGAAGAAATGGAGCTTAAAATCGGAGAAGCATTCGACATCACAATTGACGAGAAAGTTGTAGATTCAAAAAAAATATCAGACAAAGTTCGCGAAATGGAGTATGAGATAGAAATAAGAAACAGTAAAGAAGAAGACGTAGTAGTTGAAGTAAATAGACAACTATGGGGCAACTGGGAGGTACTTTCGAGTAATATCGATTATGAAAAAGAAAACAATAATAAAATTAGCTTTAAAGTTAAAGTTGGCGAAAATGACAAAAATAAGTTAACTTACAAGATTAGATTTGTATATTAATATCAAGGAATAAAAAATGAAAAACAAGTTTTTAATATTAGCCATGACCGCTCTACTATTTTCTTGTAGCAGTGAAGATGATAACTCAACTGGACCAGATGATGGTGGAAATAGCTCAGAAATTCTATTCATGAATACTGTCAATAGCTATTGGATTTATGAAAATGAATCAGAAGATGAGAATGGCAACATGTTTACTACCTATGACTCTGTTTATGTGAAATCGATAGAAGACAACAAAGATGGTAAAGAAGCATACAATTGTGAAACTCGAACAGATATGGATGGAAATGGTTCATACGAAGAGAATAACGGTTCTGTGCAATATGCTGCTAGCACAACTGCATTTTTCTCTCACAAAGATTCATTTACACCAGGGAATATCGATTTAGACATGTTTGGTGCACTTGCAGAACAAATTCAAATAGAATCTGATTGGGTTAAAATAGCAGACACTGAAGACAATGATTGGGAAATATTAGAATCAGAAATTGATGTCGAAGTTCAAGGTGGAATTGGTGTGAAAGGTGACTTAGAAGCTGAAGCTGACAATATGAATGAAACGAAGACTTTTACTATAGATGGAAGTACAATTGAAGCTAAAGGATTTGAGATTAAAGTTGAGTTTAAAGGAAATATAAGTCTAAATTTTGGTGGATTTCCTGTGAACGCTCCTATGTCTTTTACAAGTACAACACAATATTGGGTAGCTGCAGGTATAGGCCCAGTTCAAATAGAGAATATGCCTGTTGAGTTTGAGATTGACCTTCAGGGATTGGGCGACGAATTACTTCCAGATCAACCAGGTAGCGTCTCAACTTTAGTAAGGTTTGAGAAAAAATAGAATGTATCGAAATTCGATTAATTGTGTTTATTAGTTAGTAAAATATTAAAAAGGAAAAACAGAATGAAAAGTAAAATAATAATGTTAATCTCTATGATGAGCATAGCAGCGTTTTTAGTAAGCTGTAGTGATGATGATAATGGTACAGAACCTACTGTAAATGGTGAAGATAAAAATTATGTCAACTCAGAAATAAAAACTTATGTATATAATGAGTACGACTTAGATATTTTTAATGACCAAGTAGACGGAACTGAATATCAGGATTCGTTAGTATATGAACAAGAAACAGAAAAAGATTCTAAAACGGCACAAGAATATAAAGTTTACACAAACGCTGAAGGAAGTTATACAGAAGATGGTTCTGTTTTCTATTCAGGCGGTGATAGTAAGATGTATGTTCACCAAAGCTTTTTCCAAAGTTTAACAGGTAATGTTGAAGCAGAAGGGTTTTCATTAGCTAATTTATTTGATGGTGCTGGAGATTGGTTTTTAGTTGCAGATGCAAATGCTGCACAAAATTCACCTTGGGAAATATTCAATCAAACTGTTACAGTTGCTTTACCAGGAATTGGTGATGTAGATGCAGACGTAGTGATAAATGTTCAAAACGAAGGTATTGATGCTATTAGTTCACCTTCAGGTGAAGTGTATTCATCAGAAAAATACGGCATGACTATTACAATATCAGCTACAGTTCAAGGTTTTCCAGTTACAATTGATGTAGATGGTAACTTTTGGGTTGCTTCTGACATTGGTATAGTTAAAAACAATATAGAGACTTTCAGCCTACCTGTTGTAGGGACTGAAATTGCAGGAACTGAGAGGATTTTAGTTTCTTACGAGAAATAAATAAATTATTAATTAAATAAAATTGACTTTATGAATAACAAATTAGTAATGTTGATCTCAATGATGTTTATTGCTGCTTTTGTAGTGAGCTGTAGCGATGATGATGGTGGTACAGAACCAGAGGAAAAAGAAGATGTTGTCTATTTCGATGGAAGTGTAAAAACATATGTCTATGATGAATATGACTTAGATACAAATAATGTCCAAATTGCCACAACAATACACCAAGATTCACTTGCTTTTGTGCAAGAAACTCAAATAAATAGTAGAGGTGCAAGTGAGTATTCAGTATTCACTAATTTAGATGGTGATTATGTAGCTGATAGTACTGTTTATTTTTCAGGTGAGACTAATAAAATGTTTGCTCACTTAACTGTGTTACAAAGTATGTTTGGGAACATAGAAGCAGAAGGTTTCTCATTAGAAACTTTCTTTGACCAAATAGGTCGATGGTATCTAATAGCAGATAATATGGCAGAAAGCTGGGTACTTCATGATGGTGAAGTTACATTCAACTTACCACAACTTGGTGAAACAGACGGAAATGTAGTTATCACTATGAACAACGCTGGCGATGAAGCTATCACAATCAATGGCGAATCAATGATGGCTGACAGATTTAATATGACTGTAAGTATTAAATCAGTTTTAGAAGATTTTGAAAATTTTGAATTAGATATCAATATAAATTCTTCATTTTGGGTTGCTCCCAATGTTGGTTTAGTAAAGAGTAATGTCAACTCATTCAAATTACCAGTCATTAACCTTTGGGTAGAAGGAACTGAATCAGTTTTAGTAAATTATACTAAGAGTGTTGAAGAAGAATAATATAAATTGAAAAATATTTACTATATTACAGGGTAGCAATAGCTACCCTTTTTTTTTATAAATGAAAATAGAATCAATTAAGATATGGAACAATATAATAATTATGTAAATAGTGTTTGGCGACAGTCAAGCAGTCAAAGGACTTTCAATAACATCTCCCCTGCAAATAAGAATGATATCATTGGTGAATTTCCTGTATCTAATAGTGATGATTTGAATGATGCAGTAGAAGCATCAAAATATGCCTATGCAAAATGGAAAAGATTACCTGCCCCAAAAAGAGGTGACATCTTAAGAGTAGCTGGCGATATATTCGCTGCAAGAAAAGATGAATTGGCTGAGATAATGACAAGAGAAATGGGCAAACCAGTCTTTGAAACAAAGGGCGACATACAAGAAGCTATCGACACTTGCTATTACGCAGCCACGGAAACAAGAAGACTATTTGGTCACAATGCTCCGAGCGAAATGCCAGATAAGATGAATCTATCATTTAGAGTACCGGTTGGTATCTGTGGTATCATCACGGCTTGGAATTTCCCAATTGCAGTACCATCGTGGAAGATAATTCCAGCTCTTGCCGCAGGGAATGTAGTAATATTCAAACCAAGTGAGGACAGTCCCCTATCTGCCAATGTATTTGCAGAAATAATGGAACAAGCTGGCTTACCAAAAGGTGTTTTCAATGTATTGCACGGAGCAGCCGAGATTGGCGATGCTATTGTTAATCATCCAGATATCAATCTAATTGGTTTCACTGGTTCTACTCAGACTGGAAAAAGTATAGCCGCTAAATGTGGTAAACTAAATAAAAAAGTATCACTCGAAATGGGTGGTAAGAATGCACAGATTGTAATGGATGACGCAAACCTTGAGCTTGCTTTGGAAGGTGCACTGTGGGGTGCTTACGGCACTACTGGACAGAGATGTACTGCTACAAGTAGGGTATTACTTCATTCAGCTATCCACGATAAATTTATCGACATGTTCAAAGAAAGAGTAAACAAACTAAAACTCGGTGATGGGCTTAACTCAAAAACAGATGTAGGGCCAGTAATAAACCAAAAAGCTATCGACAAGATTATGGGTTATATTGAAATTGGCAAATCAGAAGGGGCAAAGTTAGAACTAGGTGGCAACAGGGCTGGGAATAACTACAAAAAATCAGATGATAATTTTGATCTTAACAATGGCAACTTCATTGAGCCAACACTTTTCACAAATGTAACTAAGGATATGAGAATATTCCAAGAAGAGATATTTGGTCCAGTTCTATCTATTTCAAAGTTTGATACATTAGAAGAAGCATTCGATTTATCTAATTCAGTTGACTACGGGCTATCGTCATCAATTTATACAAATAATGTTAGAAATAGCTGGTTGGCTATTCGTGAGTTGGAAGCAGGGATTACTTATGTGAACGCACCAACTATTGGAGCAGAAGCACACATGCCATTTGGTGGAGTAAAAGGAACAGGAAACGGCCACAGGGAAGGTGGTTGGACTGTGTTCGATATATTCACAGAGTGGAAAACTGTCTATATTGATTATTCTGACAAATTGCAGAGAGCTCAGATAGACAATTATGATGATTAGAGTTTAGAAAGAAAAGTAAAGACATAAAAAAATCCCGCCTTTTGAGCGGGATTTTTTATAATCTCTAATAAGAAGTGAGTTATTACCTTGAATAATACTCTACTACTAATGGAATTTCAACTTGAACTGGAATGTCAGTTGCTTCTGGTTCGTGGAGTAACTTAGCAGCAAAATCTGCTTTGTTTACATCCAAGTACTCAGGGTTTCCTGTTCCTCTTACTGCTTCCTGTATAGCTTCAATTTTTTGAGCTTTCGGCTTAACTGAAATTGTGTCATTAATCTGAACATAGTAAGAAGGTCTATCAACTTTCTTTCCGTTTACTAATATGTGACCGTGAGCTACATATTGTCTCGCTGCATAAAGCGTACGAGCGAAACCAGCTCTGTAAACCAAAGCGTCCAATCTGTGCTCTAATTGCAACATAAGCAAAGTACCAGTGTTACCATCTAGTCTTGTTGCTTCCACGTAAGCTTTTTTCATTTGCTTTTCACTTACATTGTACTGCAATTTCAATCTTTGCTTTTCTAACAACTGCTTTCCGTAATCAGACATCTTCTTACGTCTTTTGCTATTGCCATGTTGGCCCGGAGGATAAGATTTTTTAGCACCTACTTTAGCTGCTTTTGAGTCCATATGTATCCCAATTTTACGGGATAGTCTAACTTTTGGTCCAGTATAGTTCATCGTTTTACCAAAATAATTTTAGTTTTTTGTATTCATTTTCTAATAAGACTACAAATATAATAGTTTGTACTTAATATTCAAAATAATAATTGATTTAATTATAACGAATAAATAACGATACATAAAGTGTCTATTTCTATCATTTAATATATTGCTATTTATCCGACATTTCTTTTAGTTTAGCTGTTATACTCCTCTACTGCATTTAGACTTTGATCAGTCCCAAATTCTATTAATTCAGTCACTATTCGATCTTTTGTATGTTGAGGAGTCTCTTCTTTATTTAATAACCTAATCAAATTTTCAATACTTGGATAATATTCAATATCCGCCAATGTCCCAATGGCATAATCACGATACTTAAAATCACTATTCAATAATTCATTATTAATTTTCAAACCTATATAGTATCCAGCTTCATAAATAACATCGTCAATATATTCTTCTGAAACACTTTGATTTTTAAAAATTGTAAAATAATAATCAGCACATTCTCTATTTATAAATGGTTTTATAAATATTAGAGAAATAGCAAAAATGAAAAAAGAAAATAAAACCTTAGCTAAACTTTTTCTTATAAGTTCGAATAGTGAGTATATTAATATGTTGGTTAGGATAAGCCAAAAAGTGCATTTGAATAAGAATATTTTCCATGTAGCAGTATCTATTAAATCGAGTTCTTCACCTTTTGGATTCCAAGAATAATTACTACTATCAGTTGAAACTAACCAATACAATACAACTAATAATGATAACAAAAAATGTACAATAGTCTTATATTTTATGGAAACATTTGCCATATTTTTCTACTTCTATTTATTCTCATCACTACTTTGTAATATTTTACTTTTATAATAGTTTTTAACAATAATAACTGTTAACCCCTCACACATAACCAATAGGGTCTTCCATCCCAACCCTGTCGAATGCACGCAGACGAAGACCACAGGAGTCACATTTGCCACAAGCTACATCATTATTTCGGTAGCAACTCCAAGTCTCAGAAAAAGGGACATTAAGTTCTTGTCCCTTTCTTATTATCTCATCTTTGTTCATATCAATAATAGGAGTCTCTATCTTGATTTGAGTGCTCGGCTTTGTGCCATTGGCAATCACTTGTTCGAATGCCTCGAAAAACTCTCGTCTTGTGTCTGGATAACCGCTACTATCTTCATAGACAGCACCAATAAATAGTGCTTCAGCACCTATCACCTCTGCCCAACTCGTCGCTATTGCAAGTATGTTGGCATTACGAAACGGGACATAACTCGTCGGAATTTCTTCCGAATCCAAATCTGCATCAGTGATTTCAATCTTCTCATCAGTTAAGCTGGAGCCACCAATTTGAGAAAGAAACCTTACGTCAGTTACCAATCTCGACACGGCTCCGAATTCATCGCAGAGCTTGTTGAATTGCTTCAACTCTCGCTCCTGAGTCCTTTGCCCATAGTTCAAGTGCAAACAGGCAATGTCATACCCCTGCTCTTTAGCAATGGCAGCAGTAACGGCGGAATCCATACCACCACTCAACAATACTACAGCTAACTTACTCATTGGCTACACTTTTGAGAATGCGTGTTCCATATCTGCAATCAAATCGTCAATTTCTTCTATTCCAACAGAAACTCTGATAAGGTTATCAGAAAGACCGATTTTTTCTCTCTCTACTTTTGGAATAGATGCATGAGTCATAATTGCTGGGCTTTCGATTAAGCTCTCTACCCCACCTAAGCTCTCCGCCAGAACGAATAGGTCAACATTTTCTAAGAATTTTCTCGCTCCGTCCAATCCGCCTTTGATGAAGAAAGTAATCATACCACCAAAACCAGACATTTGCTCTTTAGCTAAGCCGTGATGTGGGTGCGATTGCAGTCCAGGATAAACAACTTTCTCTACCTTATCATGATCTTCCAAATACTCAGCAAGTTTGATAGCATTTTGCTCGTGTTGCTTCATTCTGATACCCAGTGTCTTCACTCCACGAAGAACCAACCAACTATCAAAAGGAGACTGCGATGGTCCAATAGAGTTTTGTAATCTGAATAGTTCTTGTGACAACTCATCATCGTTGAGCATAATAGCACCAGCGACTACATCGCTATGACCGTTGATATACTTAGACATAGAGTGATATGCGATATCAGCGCCCAAATCCAATGGGTTTTGGAAATATGGACTCATGAAAGTATTGTCAACTGCAGTTATAGCACCGACTTCTTTCGCTTTCTTAGTGATTGCTTTTATATCACTTAGCTTTAATAATGGATTAGTTGGTGATTCAATCCAAATAAGTGATGGCTTAAGCTCATCAATCTTCTTCAGAGTATCCTCAGTTTTACTTGTATCTGTGAATACGAAGTTAAAATCATCATTATACACAGTAGTAAATAACCTGTAAGTACCACCATAAACATCATCACCACACAAAATAGTAGAACCCTTCGGCATAGCTTGGAGTATCAACATTTCTGCCGACATACCAGTAGCAGTGACGTAGCAATGCTTAGCATTTTCCAATGCAGCCAAACACTCTTGTAATCTTGTTCTCGTAGGGTTGTGTGATCTTGTATATTCATAACCACGGTGAACACCGGGCGACGATTGAGCAAAAGTCGATGTTTGAAATATAGGTGGAGAAACAGCACCCGTTGCTGGGTCTGGCTCGTTACCTACGTGCAATGATCTTGTGTTAAATCCTTTTTCTAAATATTTCTTATTCATATTCTATTTTTCAATTTTAATTCTAAAAACTATTAATCGTTATCCATTTCCGGACTATCTTCACTACCACCATCATCTACCTTTTTTATTTTACCATTGGGGTAGATTACGATTTCATCAATATCTCCACCCTTTTGCATTTCTAATTTGTAGTAAATATTATCAGGTGTTTCGTATTTCTCAATTTCTATTATTTCATACATACTATATTCTTTTGCAAGAATATTCTTCATATTCTCAGAAAGTTCCCTTTCTTTCATTTTGTACTCAGTCTTTACCCAGTTTGCATTTTTGTCGTAAACTACCTCATACTCCTTACCACTATATTCAAATTCTGCTTCCCACTTACCATCTTCGTTTTCCCATTCAACACCTTCAGGATTACCAAATTGCTCGCTAAAGCTCTTTTGCACTTTATCTGGTACGGATTTGTTGTCAGCGTCATCATTGCTACTATCGCAAGAAAGTAACAACAGTAGTAGTGTTGTAAGTAATATCGATATTTTCATTTTCATTGTGTTTTACCGTTTTTATTTTAAAAAGAATCTCTCACACCCCAGCGATATACTCAACCAAATCTGAGTGAGTGATAATGGAAACAATATCCTTGTTTTCATTTTCTACTAATACTGTTTTGCCATGTGCTAACTCATTTTGCACATCTTGTAGTTTAGTATCATTGTGAACTAATACATAGTCATTAGACATTATCAGATTTACATTGTCATCTAAGCTAATTTCACCATCAAAAAGAGGTGTTGTCAGATTGTCTTCGCTAACATAGCCAACCAAATCATCACCTCTGAAAACAGGAAGTTGTGAAATACTATTTGCATTCATAATATCAACTGCATCGCCAACACTTTTGTCATCTTGTAGCTTAATTAATTTGCCTGGCTTTCCTTTCTGAGCTATCATTTCGCCAACTGATTTGTTATAATCACTATCAGCATAACCACCTTCTTTCATCCACTCATCATTGAAAATTTTACCAGTGTATCTGTTACCAGAATCAGGGAGTATTACTAAAATTCTCTTCGGTGTGTCCAAGCTTTCGGCATAGCGAATAGCACCAACTACAGCAGCACCTGAGCTACCACCAGAATATATTCCCTCTTCTGTAAGTAATCTACGAGTCATCACAAAAGACTCTTTATCCTCTATCATTACGAAGTCGTCTATTACATCAAAATCCAAATTGTCTGGGAATATATCTTCTCCAATTCCTTCAAGTACGTAACCGTTTGCTTCTATCACCTCCCCAGTTCTCCAAAATGGAGCAAGTATAGAACCTTCAATATCAACACCAACTATCTTGACATCTGGCATAACAGATTTCAAGTACTTACCTGTACCAGAGATAGTACCACCTGTACCTACACCAGCCATAAACACATCAAAATCGCCATCAGTTTGTGCGAAAATTTCTGGGCCAGTAGACTTAATGTGTGCCTCTTGATTGTCTAAGTTGTAATATTGATTAGCATAAAATGAATTAGGAGTTGTATCAGCAATTCGTTTTGCTACGCTATAATAAGAGCGTGGATCATCAGGTTCAACATTTGTTGGAGTAACTACTACCTTTGCACCGAATGCTTTAAGGTTATTAATCTTTTCTATTGACTGCTTATCAGGCAAAACAAAGATACATTTGTAGCCATGAACAGCAGCATACATAGCTAATCCAACACCAGTATTACCCGAAGTTCCTTCAACTATAGTACCACCTGGCTTCAGCTCTCCCCTTTCTATAGCTTTTTCTATAATGTGACGAGCTATTCTTTCTTTGATAGAACCACCTGGATTCATATATTCTAACTTTACATATATATCAGAATCTACATGGCTGGCTACCTTGTTCAGTCTAACTATTGGGGTGTTACCAATTACGTCAATTACATTTTGATTAAATTTTTTCATTCTTTATATTTTTTATTTCGTATTTAGATTTTTACACAACCACAAAACTAATTAATTAATAATTTATTACCTATTCTATCAAATTGATATAGTTAGAAGATTGGGAAAAATCATTATTATTGTAAAATAATTGATAATCAAAGAGATAATAATGTCAGATATCAAGCCTTGTCCAGAATGTGGATACGAATACACTTACGAGTTAAATGCGCTATGGAACTGTTCAAACTGTGGAAACGAGTGGAATGATGAAGTTCAGGAAATTGAAAGTGAGAACACTAATGATGGGAAAATTTTCGATTCGAATGGTACGGAGTTGAATGATGGTGACACAGTGGTTGTCATTAAAGATTTACCAGTAAAAGGAGCATCGAAGCCAATAAAAGGTGGTACTAAAGTCAAGAATATTCGATTGAGAAATGGCGACCACAATATAGATTGCAAAATTGATGGTTTCGGAGCTATGTCCCTCAAGTCAGAATTTGTCAAGAAGGCCTAATAATTATGGATAAGTTCGAAGGTAGTTGGAAGCTAATTGAAAAATACAGCATTACTTCTAGTGGTGAAAAAATACACCCTTGGGGTACCAATGTCAAAGGTATGATTATTTATACCAATGGTAGGATGGCAGCTCAACTTGGAGTAGAAAAACGTAAAAACTTTAGCAGTTCCGATTCCAAGTCAGTACAGGCTGAAGAAGCTAAAAATGCACTAAACTCATACATAGCTTATTTCGGTACTTATGAAATTCATGATGGCTATATAATTCATAAGATTAAACAGAGTCTTTTCCCAAATTGGATTGATCACAATGTAAAACGTTTCTTCAAATTCGAACGAGATTTACTTACTTTAGAGGCCAAAGAACTAACACACATTAATGGACTAGAAAAAACTGTTCTAGTTTGGAAAAGGTTGCACTAACAACTAAAATACAAGTATTCTTATTTCGTCATATACATAAGTTTAATCCTAAAAATAGGTGTTAATTATGGCAATCAAAAAATATAGCAAATCTGAACAAGCTTATGGTGAGTTCAATGGTGGTGGAATTATTGAAAATAAGCCTATTGGCTTTCCCCAAGGTGGAGGCGGTGGTTCTCATCCTTATTCAAATATATTTTATTGGGCAAAGGCAGTGGCAATTGAAGATAGTACAATAGGAGAACATCCTCATCAAGCATTTGAAATTTTGTCATTTGTATTAGATGGGAAAATTGAGCATTATGATTCACATAATCAGAAATGGTTCCCATTGGAAAAAGGTGATGTACAAGTTATCAAATCTGGCAATGGTATCTATCACTCAGAGAAGATGTACAAAGATTCTGTAATGTTTCAAATATGGTTTAATCCTGATATAAATGTTACTTTAAAACAACAAGCAACATACAGTGATCATAAAGCTGAAGATTTTGATATCATTGAAGAAGGTAATATTGAAAAAAAGAAAATGTTAGGAAACGGCAGCCCTATACAATTAGTTAGTGAAGATGTTACTGTTGAACAATGGAAGGTACCCTCTGAATCTAAAACAAATATAGATTCTAATAAATATCACTCAGTATATATTCTATCAGGTAGTGGTGAAATTAATGGAGAGAATGTAACAGCAGACGACTACCTAGTTATATCTGACGAAAATGAATTAGTAATTGATTCGAATGAAGAATTAGAATTATTCTACATATCAAGCCCAAAAGAACTGAGCCACGATACCTACTATCAGTCTCATAAGAACAGGTATCAATAGTAAATAATTTTCTAATAATAAATTAGGGTCACATGGTCCTAATTTAATTATTCATATCTTATTTGTTCAATATTTTGATTAAATTGCGATAATAAAGAAACAAAACAAATAAGAAAATGAAAAAAATACTTGTCACAGGTGCATATGGACAAATAGGCACCGAGTTAGTAAATGAATTAAGATTAAAATACGGGGGCGAAAATGTTATCGCTAGTGATATTCGCGAAGAAGCTCCAAGTTTTATAGCTAATAGCGGACCTAACGAAGTACTTAACATAATGGATAAAGTAAGACTATCTGAATTAGTTGACAAGTATCAGATTGATAGTATATTTCATATGGCAGCATTGCTCTCAGCTACTGGTGAGAAAGATCCATTCCTCTGCTGGGATATAAATATGAATGGGACACTAAATGTTATTTCAGTTGCCTTAGATAAAAAATTAGATAAAATATTTGTTCCTAGCTCGATAGCAGTATGGGGTCCTGGTGTAGAAGTAATAAACACACCTCAAGAATCTGTACTTCAACCAACTACTATGTATGGAGTAACAAAAGTAAGTGGTGAAATACTTAGTGACTATATGGTAAAAAAATACGGACTGGACATACGTGGACTTCGTTACCCAGGTATCATTTCTTCTGAAACTTTACCGGGTGGTGGGACTACAGATTATGCTGTGGAAATATTCTACGAAGCAATAAAGAATAAGAAGTACGATTGTTTCTTGAAAGAAGACGCTACACTACCAATGATGTATATGCCCGATTGTGTGAAAGCTACAATTAACTTAATGGAAGCAGACTTTGACAGATTAGAACACCACTCTAATTTCAACGTGGCTGCTGTTAGCTTCTCGCCAAAAGAATTAGCAGCAGAAATTAAAAAGCATATTCCTGAATTTGAAATCACTTACACTCCAGACTCAAGACAAAAAATTGCAGAGTCTTGGCCACAAGTAATAGATGACAGTGTAGCCAGAAAAGAGTGGGATTGGTCACACAGCTTCGGCTTAGAAGAAATGACCAAAAACATGATAGAAGTGTTATCAGCAAAGCACGAAAAAGGACTCATATAGATTTCTGAAGAAAACTAAAGAGCAGTTAAAGAATGCTAAAAAATGAAAGCATGAATATATATGGGTATTTAATTATATCCGCAGTTTTGCTTTTGCCTACAATAGCATTCCCGATATCTTCAGATATGTCTGTATTTATGCACGGAGGTAGTATTATTGCTGATGGTGGGATATTATACAAAGATTTTTTTGATATCAAGCCACCACTAATCTATTATATTTATGCATTTATCGATTTGCTATTTGGTAACAATGTAGTATTTTTTAGACTATTCGATTTTGTATATCAACTTTCATTCTTAGGGCTTTCGATCTTCCTTTTTCGTAAGTTGAAAATTAAAGATATTAATACACCTAATGCTAATCCCATATATAATGTTCGTTTGATTGTCTTTTTCCCATCACTCAGCAGAAAATAGAAATAAATTAGCAATGGAATAAAAGCTAATGTCTCAGTTTGGAATGTATCACGATAGT